>NZ_JBCODG010000008.1:15510-100144 GCF_040928965.1 Bacteroides sp. 2201st1_D9_2201SCRN_220225
GCTACATCCATTTATGGTGCGCGCGGAGCAAATGGTGTTGTATTGGTAACTACGAAGCAGGGTAAGAGCGGTAAGCCGAAAGTTTCTATTGGTGCAAAGTTTACTTTGCAACAAGTGACAAAGAAGATGGATATGTTGAACTCTGTTCAACTGGCGGAATTAGTAAATGAGGTAGCCGATAACGATGGAGTAGAACGTAATCCTGTTTTTGCCGGTTTGAATAATCTGTCGAAAATCAATACAGATTGGCAAGATGAAATATTCCGTACAGCTCCGATGCAGAATTATGATATTTCAGTTTCGGGCGGTAATGATAAAACGACTTATTTTATTTCTGGTAATTTGTTGTTGCAAGATGGTATTATCATAGGATCGGATTTCGGTAAGGGAAGTTTCCGTGTGAATTTGAACCAACAAATCAATAAATGGTTAAAAGCCGGTATATCAACCAACTTGAGTTATAGTCGTTCGAACGGTGTAGTTACTAATGCAGAAGGAGGCTTTGCTTCTAGCGTAACCTCTTGGGCGCTTGAAATGAATCCGGGACTTCCTGTAAGAGATTCTGAGGGAAATTATACGTATGAAAATAACATGAAATCTCCCAATGTAGGTAATCCGGTCCAAGATGCTTTAGAGGCAAAAAATAGAAATACATCTTTCCGTACATTGGCAAACGCATTCTTGGAATATATGCCGATTAAGGATCTAACATTCAAGACTAGTATCGGTGTAGATTATTTTTATATCAAGGACCAATCTTTTGGAGCCGGAGAACTGAAGCGCGCAGAATCGAATGGTGGCTATGCGAATATAGGAAATCGTGATGGCTACAATTGGGTGTGGGAAAATACGATTAACTATAATCAGACTTTTGGTGATCACACACTAGGCGTATTGGGTGGTATGACGGCCCAAGCATTCGTTTCCGAAAATTCGTCTGTTTCAACAGCTGATTTTGAAGATGGGTTTTTAGGGTTCAATTCTATCCAATCAGGTGCATTGCGCCAAGCGGCAAATTCAGGAATTGCAGAATGGCAAATGCTTTCTTACTTGGCCCGTATCAACTATGGTTATAAAGGACGTTACTTGTTAACTTTGACCGGACGTGTTGACGGTTCTTCCAAATTTGGTAAAGGCAATAAGTATGGCTTTTTCCCCTCCGTTGCTGGCGCATGGAGAATTTCAGAGGAGAACTTTATGAAAGAAATGAAAGCTGTTTCTAATTTAAAATTAAGAGCAAGTTATGGTATTGTAGGTAATGAAGGTATCCCCCCTTATAGCTCGCAAGGTTTGATGTATAATGCAGAGGCTTATTTTGGCAATACTGAAATAGTAAAGGGGCTTACTCCTTTTACATTAAGCAATCAAGATTTGAAATGGGAAACGACTTCTCAAGTTAATGTGGGTATTGATTTGGGGTTATTTAAAAACCGACTGACATTTACTGCAGACTACTATTATAAAAAAACTCGTGATTTGTTGCTGACCATGCCGGTTGCTTTTAATACCGGTTATGATTCTGTAGTGAGCAATGTAGGTAATTTAATGAATCAAGGTTTTGAAGTGACATTGGGTGCAGTTCCGTTTGCTGGTAAGTTCAGTTGGAATATGGATTTTACACTTGGATACAATAAAAATGAAATCACCAATTTAGCGGGAAGTCAGGAAAATCTTAGAGGTAATTCCATTTTGGGTATCACTTATTGGACTGAAATAACCGAAGGCCAACCTATTGGAACTATTTACGGTTATAAAACCGATGGCATTGCTCAATTAGGCGAGGATTTATCCGGAATCCCATTTTTTGCAGGAAAAACATTACGTCATGGTGATCGTAAGTATGTAAATAAAAATGATGACAATGTTATTAATGAGGAAGATTTGTTCATTCTGGGAAATGCCAATCCTGACTTTACTTTTGGCTTTAATAATACATTCAATTTTAAATTGAGAAATAACTCTTCATTAGGATTGACTGTCTATTTGCAAGGAGCTGTGGGGAATGAGATTGTTAACTTCAATAAGTTTTCTTTGGAGAGTTTCGATGGATACAAGAATAACTCTACTGCAGCTTTGAATCGTTGGACCCCTGATAATCCGACAAACTTATATCCTCGTGCAACAACCAAAACTGCGGGGAATATTTTGTCAGATCATTATGTAGAGGATGGTTCCTATCTAAGAATAAAGGATATTACGTTGAGTTATACTTTCCCGGCAAATATCATAAAGAAATTCTATTGTGAGGGATTGACTATTTTTGCAGGACTAAAAAATATACATACATTCACTGACTATTCAGGATATGATCCTGAGGTGAGCCGTTTTGCGAACAATAATCTTTCAATGGGTGCAGACTATGGTTCTTATCCGATGTCTAAATCTTATGAATTTGGTTTAAGAATGAATTTTTAACTGAAATTTTATTATGAAAAAATATATATTAGCAGTTTTATTTTGTGGAACTTTTACATTCTGTTCATGCTCAGGATTTTTGGATGAAGTTCCCAAAGGACAAATTACGACTGAAAGTTATTATCGGACAGAACAGCATGCTATTTCTGCTACCAATGCGATTTATAATTATTTGATTATGGGGTATTCTCCAGGTGGTTTGTGGGACAAAAACTATGGTGGAGTCTTTTATAATGATTATTGGGTTCTTCAGGATTTGTTTTCTGATAATGCAAACAGCCAGCAGGCAAATATTCAATACACGTCTGTTGACAACATGCAGATAGACCAATACAATGAACCGGTTGAGTTGCTTTGGCGAGATTTCTATCAGACCATTAAATGTTGTAATGTGGTGATAGATAAAGTTCCGGCTATTGATATGGACGATATTTTGAAGAAGCATTTGATAGCAGAGGCAAAATTCTTTAGAGGAATGATGTATTTCGATTTGATTCGTATGTTCGGTGATGTTCCTCTACGAGAACATAACTTGGAGAGTGCGGACGAAGGATCGATGGTCCGGGTATCCAAAGACGAGATTTATAAATTGATCTTTGAGGATTTGATAACAGCTGAAACTGATTTGAAGTATTCACCAAGATATGGCGGTGGAAGACCTTATCCGGAGTCTGCGTCGGCATTATTGGCACGAGTCTATTTGACTTATGCAGCTGAGCACAATGATACTGAGTATTATGAACTTGCCGTTAAAAAAGCAGATGCTGTAATACCCAAATTCCCAATGTTGGAAAATTATGCAGATCTGTTCAAGATTAGTAATCGTTTTAATAGTGAAATTATATGGGGAGCAAATTTTAGCGCTTCATTGAGTGATGGTTGGGCTGGAGCTCAATTCTTGGTTCGATTGCTTCCTAATATGGATGGAGTGGATAATGCACAAGGTTGGGAAAGTGCAACGGAAAATTTATATAGCAGCTTTAATGCTAATGATGCACGTTTGCCTGTAGTCTTAAAACGTAGTGTTACTTATCAAGATGGGACCATTAAACAGTTTGCAGAACCTTATGTATTTAAGTACTGGGATCAAGAGGCTGAGCCTAAAGGAAATAGTACAGATGCAATTTTCCCAGCTATCCGTACAGCAGAGATGTATCTGATTAAGGCTGAGGCACTGAATGCGATTAATCAAGGGCCAACGCCGGATGCAGTGAAAGCTATAAAGAAAGTGAGAGACAGGGCTGGATTGGCTTCTGACAATTTACCGACAGATTACGAGGGGTTCAAAAAAATAGTGCTTGAAGAATATCGTCATGAGTTTGTAATGGAAGGACATCGTTGGTTCGACTTGACAAGAATGTGTACACCACAGGAGTTTGTGGATATCATCAAAGCTGCCAAACCGGATGCAACCCCGCAACTTTATCATGTAAAGTTCCCTATTCCGCAGCGTGAGAGAGATTTGTTACAAGGACAAATAACTCAAAATGAGGGATATAATCAATAGTATTAATTAGAATTATAAGTCGGAGATTATTTTCAATCTCCGACTTGTCCAAAAGAAGTACCATGAAAAAGATAATGATTTTTTCTTTGCTGTTTTCATTAGCGGCTTGCCGGGGAAATTTCGAACAGAAAGTTGTGGATCCGGTCGTTGAGTTTGATTCTGCTTTTTGTGAGAGGTTAATGCCCGGATTAGGTGGGGGAATCACAGGAGGGGACGGAAGTATATCAATCGACTTGAAAGACGGGCGTAGTTTGTTTATGTGGGGGGATTCTTTCTTTGGTGATGTTATAAACGACAAGCGGGCAAAAGACACAAAATTTGTAATAGGCAATACATTTACAATTATTGAAAAGAATGGACAACTGAAAACTTTATATAGTGGAACAAAAGAAAATCCATTGGCATTCATTGAGGCAGATCAAGATGGGAAGAGTCCGGTTTGGTACTGGCCCGGTCATGGATTTGTAGAAAACGGAATTCTTCATTTATTTATGTCTAAGTTCCATAAAGTCGGAGAAGGGTCTTTCGGCTTCGAATATCTGTGCTGTGATTATTTCCGTTTGGATGTGGAAACGATGAAGATTATTGATAAGGAAAACTTCAAGGCTGCCAATGAAAACAATGTACATTACGGGCATGCAGTACTTCCATATAGAGGAGAAATATATGTATATGGAACAAGGGCTGATGCTATGGGGATGGCAGAAGTACACGTATCAAAAGCAAAGCTGATAAATGATAAATTGGTGGACTTTTCTTATTGGGACGGAGCCGAATGGCAGACTGATGCCCGAAAATCACAAAGAATAGCAGGGATTACGAAAAGTGTTTCCGAGCAGTTTAATGTTGTAGAACTGGAAGAAAAGATAGCACTGGTATCACAAGACCGTTCGGGGAATGTGAAAGATATCTATTCCTTTATTGCAGACAAGCCGGAAGGACCATTTAGTAATGAAAAACTGCTTTATAAGGTGGAGGAGAGTGGCTTTGAGGTAGACAGTATGATGACCTATAATGCAATGGTACATCCTCAATATAGAAAAGACGGTAAGGTTTTAATGTGTTATAATGTAAATACATATAGCATGACGAAATTGTTTGAGAAGGCTTCTTTGTATCAGCCTCGTTTTATATGGGTGCCGGTTGAGAAAATTGTAAAATAAAAGAGATAATAGGTATGACAAAAATAGCTTTAAGAAAGATAGTGACCTCATTGATAGGGAGCATAATACCCTTGGCAATGTTTGCTGGTCAAGATAATGTAGCTCCTCAGGCAAAAGTTTCAGTTTCGGATATATTGGGAATCGGATTCGAAGCGCGTAATTTGGTGGATGGTAAGGTTATGTATGCTAATGAGGGAGAGTGGGCATGCAAAGGAAGTGTGACCTCATGGGGAGTTATGCACTTACCATGGGCTCAATTGGACTGGGATAATGAAATAGATGTTGACCGGATAGTACTATATGACAGAGTATCGGAGTTGGAGTATCTTGCCGGGGGAACATTGCACTTTAGTGATGGATCAAAAGTTAGTGTTACGGCAATCCCTAATGATGGAAGTCCTAAAGAAGTTTGTTTTCCATCTAAGAAAATAAAATGGGTTCGTTTTGAGGCAACTGATGGCGCAGGAAAAAATATAGGTTTATCCGAAATAGAAGTATTCCGAACTCGTGGCGAGAATACAGAATATGTAGAATGGGTAGATCCTTATATTGAAACGACAAGAGGGCGCTGGTTCTATTGCACTCCGGCAGCTCGTCCTTTTGGAATGGTGGCAGCGCATGCTTTTACCCGCAACAAAAACCAAGGTGGCGGCGGATATAATTATAACTTTAATGAGGTCTTAGGTTTCTCTCAAGTTAATGAGTGGATGGTGTCCGGACCGAATATAATGCCGGTATCCGGTGGAGTAAATCCGACTCAAGGAATGGATGGATGGAAATCGGAATTCAAGCATGAAAGTGAAATTATTCAGCCGGGGTATCATCGTCTGTTTCTTGACAGATATAAGACGTGGGTGGAATATACGGCAACTGATAGGGTGACATTTTATCGTTTGAATTATACATCTGACAAGAATGCCAAACTACTGGTAGATATAGGTAGTGTATTAGGTAATTGTTCTATGGATAAAGGGGCGTTATTGCGTATTAGTGATAAGCGTATTGTAGGTGAATTTATGACGACCGAACGTTTTTGGGGAGGGCCAGACAGCCTTAAACTTTGTTTTGTCCTTGATTGTAGTGTTCCGATAAAGAAAATAGATGGATGGAGTGAGAAAGGAATCAATCCGGATGTAGAGGCTATTTCCGGTAATAATGCAGGTATGGTCCTTGATTTTGGAGAATTGGAAGGAAGTGAGGTGTTGTTCAAAATAGCACTTTCATATACGACTGTGGATAATGCCATTGAGAACTTGAATACAGAATTATCGCATTGGGATTTTGAAAAAATACGCAAAGATACGCGTGATATATGGAATGAAATGTTTGGCCGTATTGCGGTAGAAGGTGGAAGTCAAGCACAGCACATAAAATTCTATACAGATTTGTGGCATGCCCTTTTGGGACGTCATAAAATTACTGATGTTAATGGTTATTATCCTGATTATACGGCAGGTCCGTATGTAAACAAACGTACTGTAGCACCGATGAAAATACGTCGTGTTCCAATGGATAAGACCGGAAGGCCAACGTTCAATATGTACGGCTTTGATGGTCTGTGGCTGACACAATGGAATTTGAATATATTATGGGGATTGGCTTGGCCGGAGGTTCTGGATGATTTGAGTGCTTGCTTGATACAATATGCGGACAATGGAGTCTTGTTGCCTCGTGGAGCCTGTTCAGGGGGATATTCATTCATTATGACAGGATGTCCGGCTACAAACATGCTGGTAAGTACATATATGAAAGACCTGATGAAGAAAACCAAGCCTTCTCATGCATATGAAGCAATTAAACGTAACCATGCTCCGGGAGGAATGATGAGTTATGAAAGCGCAGATGACTTGAAATTTTATGTTAAAAAAGGATATTGTCCCGGCAATGCGGGTAAAACATTGGAATGGGCTTTCCAAGATTGGGGATTAAGCCGTATGGCATTGCGTATGGGAAAGAAATCTGATGCGGCATTATATGAGAAACGTTCTCATGCCTGGACTCCGTTATTTAATAAAAATATAGGATTGATTCTTCCCAAAAAGGAAAATGGAGAATGGTTGCATACCGATCCATTGAACGGGCAAGGATGGGTTGAAGCTAACGCATGGCAGGCCACGTGGTCGGTTTCCCATGATTTACCCAAACTGGTTGAATTAATGGGAGGTGGAGACGCGTTTTGCAAAAAACTAAATTATGCGTTTGAACAAGCGCGTCCGACTGATTTTGTACATGCTTATAGTGGAGGATATGTAAGCTATGCTAACCAACCGGGGTGCTCTAATGCGCATTTGTTTACTTATGGCGGACAGCCATGGTTGACCCAATATTGGGTACGTCAGGTTAAGGAACATGCCTATGGTGGCATCACTCCGGATAAAGGATATGGAGGGCATGATGAAGATGAAGGACAGATGGGAGCTGTAAGTGCATTAATGTCATTGGGGTTGTTTAGTGTTACTGGGACAGAGTACGATATTCCCTATTATGATATAACTTCCCCTATATTTGACAAGATTACGATGAAGCTGAATAAAGATTATTATTCAGGTGATGAGTTTGTAATTAATGTACATAATAATTCTGCCGATAATTGTTATATCCAGAAAGCTGAGTTGAATGGTACGGACTGGATTTATGCACAACTTGACCATGTGGACTTTGCAAAAGGAGGGACTCTGGATTTGTGGTTAGGAAATATGCCCAATAAGTCATGGGGTAAACTTAAATACTTGGGTTTTAAAACTAATAAATGATCAGTTATGAGTAAGAAGTTTTATCTGATTTCTTTGCTTTTCTATTTCTGTGCGCTCTTTATGAGTGCGCAGAACTCGTTAAGGCTGTCTCCGATATTTGCTTCAGGTATGGTATTACAGCAAAATGCAGATGTTATATTTTGGGGGTGGGGCGAACCAAACAAAAAAGTGAAGATTTTTTTCGGTTGGGATAATAAAATGCTTGAAAGTAAGGTGAATGAGAAAGGACGTTGGGAAGTAAAAGTGAAAACCCCGTCAGCCGGTTATACGCCTTATACCGTATCTATCTGCTCTGCCCAAGATTCGGTTTTGCTTTCTGATATTCTTATTGGTGATGTCTGGTTTGTTGGTGGGCAAAGTAATATGCAGATGAATTTCCATGGGAATCCGGACCAGCCGGTGCAAGATGCCCAGAAAATACTGTTGCGCTGTAAGCATAAGGGGATACGCTTGTTTAGAGTTAATAACGGATATGCTATTTCTGCTTCTGATACTTTGACGATTGATGGAAAATGGACTTCTGCAAGTCCAGACAATGTGAAAGAATTTAGTGTAGTAGGTTATATATTTGGGGAAAAATTGCATGAGTTGACTGATATACCTATTGGATTGGTACAATCTGCACATGGAGGATCGTCTGCGGAAGCTTGGCTGGACTACGAGACATTGAAAAGGTTTGGTGGATTTGATTTGAATCTGGAGCGGAAGAAAATAGATCCTATATGGTATGCATTTGAACCGACGGTTCTTTATAATAAGATGTTGGCCCCCATGTTGCCGCTGACGGTGAAAGGAGTGATTTGGTATCAAGGAGAATCGAATGTAGAGCGCCCGGAGCAGTATCGAATGTTATTCCCGGAGTTGGTACGTACATGGCGCAGATATTTTGCAGATGATAATCTACCTTTTTATTATGTTCAAATAGCTCCCTATAATCATCAAAAAGTTAATTCTGCTATATTTAGAGAAGTCCAATTGGATTGTATGAGGATAATTCCCAATGTGGGCATGGTAGTGACTTTGGATGTCGGGGAGGCGGATATTATTCATCCGGCGCGTAAAGAAGTGGTTGGAGAAAGGCTTGCTTATTGGGCATTGAACAAGGTTTATGGTTATTCGGCTTTTGGATGTAGGGGACCGGAGTTTCGTTCGATGGAAATACGCGACGGCCATGCTTTTTTAAAGTTTGATTTTGCTCCGAACGGTCTGTCTTTTATGGGAAAACAACCATTGGGGTTTGAGGTTGCAGGTGAAGATAAAGTTTTTTATCCAGCTAAAGTCAGGATTACTCCGGCTTTTTGGGGAAACGAAGGACTTGAGGTTTGGAGTACTGAAGTTGCCAAGCCGGTGGCAGTACGTTATGGCTTTTCAAATTATGTGGATGGGGCATTATATAATACAGAAGGTTTGCCCGCCTCTTCGTTCCGTACAGATAATTGGTAATAAGGTTTTAATTATATATGGCTTCAAATTCTAAAAAGAAAATAATCCCTGTTTTAGCTGCATTTTTTGTAATGGGCTTTTGTGACATAGTGGGCATATCTTCTGATTATATGCAAACTAGTTTTGGCTGGTCTTCTACGATGACTGGATTTGTACCTTCTATGGTATTTATTTGGTTTCTCTTTTTGGGAATTCCGATTGGAAATAAGATGAACCAGTGGGGACGTAAGAATACGGTGCTGTTGAGTATGGCAGTGACAATAGCCGGAATGTTTCTGCCGCTTGTGATATACAGTAGCGCGACTTGTATCGTTGCTTATATTCTGTTAGGTATAGGAAATGCTATCCTGCAAATATCCTTGAATCCTTTGCTTGGCAATGTTATAACCGATCAACGTATGCTGACAAGTAGCTTGACTGCAGGGCAGGTTATAAAAGCAATTTCTTCGTTGGTCGGCCCTGAAATAGTATTGTTTGCTACATTACATTTTGGTAATGAACATTGGTATTATTGCTTTCCTATGTTGGGTGGAATAACTTTATTCTTTGGATTATGGCTGGCAGCGACGCCCATTCAACGTGAAACATCCTCAGGCGAATCAGTATCATTGGGTAAATCTTTTGCGCTATTGAAAAACAAAACACTTTTGGTATTGTTTTTAGGTATTTTTTTCATGGTAGGGGTGGATGTTGCAACCAATTATATTAGCTCGAAGTTGATGACTTTGCGTTACGAATGGACTCCTGATGAAGTAAAGTTCGCACCGCAAGTTTATTTTCTAAGCAGGACGATCGGTGCATTTTTGGGAGTTTTTCTCTTAACAAAGATTTCGGCTTTACGTTATTTTCGGATGAACATTCTGGCATGTGCTTTAGTTTTGTTATTACTCATGTTTATAGATGGACACGCAATATTGAATTTGATTTGTATTGGAGGTGTCGGACTTTTTTCAGCATCTGTTTTCTCCATAATCTATTCATTGTCTTTTCAAGAGTTTCCTACTAAAATGAATCAGATTTCCGGTTTGATGATAACGGCTGTTGCCGGTGGCGGAGTTGTGACTCCTCTTCTTGGAATGGCGTTGGATTTTGCTGGGGTTACTGCAGGTTTATCGGTAATTCTACTTTGTGTGTTGTATCTGATATATTGTGCTTTTGGTGTAAAAATACAATCTTAATGATGTTATATATTGTATTTCTGCCCAGACTAAATTCTCCCAGTAATATGAGGAAATAGTGAAGGCAGATTTCATTTGAAAGAAAAAATGCTACTCAGTAAATCCTTATATTGGGAATATACCGGGTAGCAATTTTTTATGTTCAGTAGCGACTGTTTACTTCACCTGAATAATATCATAATTCAAATCGCTTACAGCCTCTTGCAGGCTATCGTTTACCAGTCTTAATGTCGTATCGTTTACAACCACGAAATACACGGGGGAGTCACCGTTGTCGGGAGTCAGCTTATAGGCGGTTTTCTTATTATTGTTAACGTCTTTCTGAATAATCTGACGTTTCCCTTTGGAGGTAAAGGAGGTGTTTTTTCCCTGTCCTTCCGCATCCAGATAAGTTGTGACCAATGTATAGCCGCTTTCACCGTTAGGGCCTACACTGTCTACACTCAGCACATACTGGATACCCGGACCGTCGGCAGCTGGAAGTATGCCTTCATAAACGGCTACTGCGGAAGAATCGTTGCCGGCAACAGTCATTACGCCTTCGTCCATGGTGTTGTTGTTTTGATTTCCTTTTGATTGGCAGGATACCAATGCAGCGGCAATCGCTGCAATCATCATTACTTTTTTCATTGCTTTAATGGTTTAAATTAATATAAAGAGACGCCGGTGGCGTTATTCTTCATCATTCCGTTTAATAACGAGCAGTTTGTCTACTCTGCCGCGGTCCATATCCATTATTTCAAACTCCAGGTTTCTGTAGCTGAAAATGTCACCGGCTTTCGGGATGCGTCCTATAAGGAACATGGCGAGTCCGCTTAAAGTGGTAAAGTCCTCTTCCTTCAGGTCATCATAATTCAATATCCCCATTGCTTCCATAAAGTCATCTATATTCATCGAAGCTTCTACCAGCATGGAACCGTCGGCTCTGGTCACTATTTCCTCTTCTTCCGTTTCGTTCTCTTCCAGAATATCACCGAAGATACTTTCCGTCAAATCGTGCAGAGTGATAATGCCTTCTGTATTGCCATACTCGTCTACAACAACTCCGAACTTGTTTTTGTTCTTCTTAAATAGCTCTAAAACCTTTTTAGCATACAAACTTTCGGGAATAAACAAGGGCGGACGTGCAATTGTGCGAAGATTGAACGGTTGCTCACCACCCAGCATCAGGATAATATCTTTTACAGAAACAACACCTATGATTTCGTCCTTGCCGTTTTCCACCAACAGATATTTGCTGAAGTGCTCTTCCTGGATAATCCGAAGCACTTCTTCTTGCGTGTCGGAGGGGTGCAACACGATTACATCGCGGCGGTGCGTCATCAGGTCGTTGGCACGTTTGTCCGAGAAGCGGAAAACATCACGCAGCATTTCAGTCTCTTCTTTGTCGATAACGCCCTGCTCGGAACTTTGATGCAAAATCATTTTCAGTTCTTCCTGTGTCATCTGCCGTTCTTCCCCGTCTTTCATGCCGATAAGCTTGTTTGTCAGTTTGGTTGAAGCACTGAGGAGGCAGACAAACGGATAGGATACTTTTGTCAGGATAATCATAAAAGGACTGAGCAGGGTAGCATAGCGTTCCGGATTGTTCAGCGCCATTGATTTTGGAACCAGCTCTCCGATAATGAGCGACAAATAGGTGATAACGGCTACTGTAGTAACCATTGCCAGGTCTTTGGCATACAATTCCAGGCCGGGAATCATGGCAAATAGCGGAGTTACATCATCGGCTATGGCTACGCCGCCATATGCACCTGATATGATACCAATCAGCGTAATGCCAATTTGAATGGTAGATAGAAATTTTTCGGGCTCTTCCAGTTGTTTCAAAACCCCTTTTGCACTTTTGTTTCCTTTGCTTACAAGAGTCTCTAAGCGTGCTTTACTTGAAGATACTAATGCAATTTCGTACATGGCAAAGATGCCGTTCAGGATAAGTAGAAATAGAATAATGATAAATTCCATGTTTGGGTTACAAATTGTTTGTGTACAAAGATAATGTTTTTCGGATATTTATTATTAATATTGCCGTTCCTTAAGAAGATTAAACAAAATAGCATGAAAAACAAACTTTATCTGTTCGTATTCTTATTGCAAGTGCTGGCTTTAAGTGTACATGCCGCACGTGTAGATACTGTGTTTGTAAAAAGTCCTTCGATGAACAGGGAGGTAAAGGTGGTTTATATTCTTCCGGATAAGGCTGTTGCCGGAAATCCGCAAGCTTGTCCGGTAATCTATCTGTTGCATGGTTATGGAGGCAACGCACGTACGTGGATTGGCGTCAAGCCGGAGCTGCCTCGGATTGCCGATGAAAAAGGCGTAATATTCGCATGTCCCGATGGTAAGAACAGTTGGTATTGGGACAGTCCCCGGAATTCCGCTTATCGTTATGAAACTTTCATCTCTTCGGAACTGGTGAAGTATACGGATGAGCATTATGCTACGATTCCCAAGAAGAGTGCGCGTGCCATCAGCGGTTTGAGTATGGGTGGACACGGTGCGTTGTGGAATGCCATCCGCCACAGCGACATATTCGGTGCGGCGGGAAGTATGAGTGGCGGAGTGGATATCCGTCCGTTTCCTGATAACTGGGAAATGAAGAAGCAGTTGGGCGAGCTTGCCGCCAATGAAGCGGTATGGGATAGTCATACGGTAATCAATCAGGTTGATGAACTGAAGAACGGTGATTTGGCTCTGATTGTCGATTGCGGTGAAAGCGATTTCTTCCTTGATGTGAACAGGAATCTGCACAAAAGGTTGCTGGAGTGCAAGATAGACCACGATTTTATAACACGTCCCGGCGGTCATACCGGTACGTATTGGAATAATTCCATAGATTATCACATTCTGTTTTTCTGCAAATTCTTTAGCAGATGATTATTCAATTACATAGCTTACGGTACGGGTATAATCCGTGCCGTAACTGTTTATGACTTCTTTGCAGGAAGTCATGAGATTGCGTTTGTCAAAAGAGAAGATATAATTGGTGACCTCTTTATTTCCATCGGGGATAATCCGGTCTATTAAAATAGGAAACGGCTCTCCCAGGAATTTCCCGTATAGAGCGGCTGTATGTAGCGAAAGCGGATATAATTCGGCGAGAAACAGGCAGGGAACTCCTGACAGATTATTTATTCCGTCATTTGCCGGAGTGGTAGCCGTATATGCCTGCCCGTAAGCATCTGTCTTTTGCAGGATGCGCAATGCCTGATAGTTGCCGTAGTCTATGTCGATGGATGCGTATACGCCGTCATTGATGCTTTCGGTTATGTTTTTCAGGTAATATTTACCTTCCGGAGCGGTGAAATACGAGAAAGTATAAGTGCGGATCGTACCGTTTTCCTGCCGTGTACATGAGGTGGCGTATCCTTTGTCGTCCAGGGTATAGACTGACACATTGCCGAAATTATCCGTTACTACAGCCTGATGTTCACTATAAGTTACTGATGCTGCGTTTTCAATGCACATCGGTTCGCCTTGAACCGAATAACTTTGTACGATAGTGAATCCGGTCAATTGTCCCTGACTGTATGAGTAGGTTTGAGTGGTGGTTACTGTAGGTACTCCCGCTTCATAGGCACTTTTTTCCGATAATTGAATTTTGGAAAAGGGTACGGCAGAGCGGTTTCCGTTGACGGTAGAGTCATTATTGTCTTCACAAGCTGTCATTACTGTGAGTACAACCGACAATGCAAAGACTATTTTTCTCATTATTTCCGTTGTTTAATTCATTGTTTCTGCTATTTGACAATCAACCCCTTGCGCAGGTTCTTTTGAGTGGTGAAACTCCGGACTATGGCAGTGCCTGTTTTTGGGGTCGGCAACTCGACAATTCCAGCTATGACTTGCAGGGCTGTATGGAGCAAAATTTCGTCAGGCTCGCCTAAGGGCAGATAGTATTGCAGGTAGGATGTTTCGTTGATAGCGATATCCGGCTTAAAGCCTGCGCTATAGTCCGCTTCTCCGTTGGAGTTGAATACTTCGCATACGACCGGACGTACCGCCCAGGGGTATTTGGGATTGATGAAAGTTTCCGTAGCCACGTATTCTCCTTTGGTTGTCTGTCCGATGAGCACTACCTTCATATAGGGTTTCAGGCAGTTAATAAGCATTTCCGCTGCACCGGCAGTGGTTCCGCTTGTGATGATATAAACGGTGGGCAGATTCAGATTGACTCCGCCTTGCAAGAGTTGGGAGTCCAATATCAGGTTACGGTTTTGGGCGCTTTGCTTATCATTATATTGCAAGAAAGCAAAAGGGCTTTCCAATTTATCGGCAGGTACAAGGATATCTGCGAGAAGTTGCACGCATTCCATTTCTCCACCGGAATTATAGCGGAAGTCGAGTACAAGATTATTAATGCCGCGTTGCTTGCATTCTTGGGAGAAAGCACGTAACTCATTGTTGTACTTCTCACTCTGTTCCGCAGTGCCGGCAGTGAAAGAGTTGTATGCCAGATAGGCTATCTTGTAATCAGTGCCTTTCAGTTGTATAAAATTTGTGTCATAGATGGCGCTCTCCGTTACCGGACGGACTGCCGGGAGTGCAACATCTCCTGTTTCCTGTATGATTCCTACCTCTTTATCTTCTTCTTCTTCTTCGTTCTCTCCGTTTTCCGTATCCCCCTCTGTGCCGCCGTTGTTCTCCTTTTTTACTATCACATACTTTCCGATGCGCAATGTTCGTGCACCGCCATCTATAAGCCTTTCTTCCGTCTTTTTGGTGATGGAGTCGCCGTCGACAAGCATTATCCAGTTGCCGCGTTCCAGTCCGGCATCCTCGGCGGGAGAGTTCTTTGCCACGTATGATACGAGGGCAGTATAGGTTGTGTCGCTGGTAGCCACTTTATATAATGTGTAGTCAAAACCATAACTTGGCAACGGAGTATCCATTATTGAATCGACGGTGGAAAAGCCTTTATCGTTTTTTGATAAGATACTTTTTAAGAAAGCGTCCGGAGCCTGAAAATAGTTCAGACTGTTGGCAGCCGGAATATCCTCGTACCATAAGTAGACTTCCCGCATCAGGCTGTCCATCCACAGGTCACGCCCTGTCAGCGGATAGTATTCTTTCCAGCGGTCTTCTCCGCAGGAAAACAGGCTTGTCAGTGCAAGGAGTCCCAGTAAGGGAAAATATAACAGCTTCCTTATCTTCATCAGTCTCTATATCATTTGGTTTTCGTCCGCAAAAATAGCGAATACTTCTTGTATCTACCACAAATATGGTATAAAATTCCCTATTGTATGTCATAGCTTGCTTGGTTTTATCCCTCTATCTTTGCAACATCCGAGTATAAATCGGGGAGGATTGGAAACAGGCTTCTATCCTCTCATAAATACAACTGACAATGGACACAAAGAATTTACATTTTGAGACACTGCAACTTCATGCAGGACAAGAACAGCCCGATCCCGCTACAGATGCGCGTGCCGTACCTATTTATCAGACTACTTCGTATGTATTCCGCAACTCGGCACATGCAGCCGCCCGCTTTGCGTTGCAAGAGCCGGGGAACATCTACGGCAGACTAACGAATCCCACACAAGGAGTATTCGAGCAACGTGTTGCCGCCCTTGAAGGCGGTGTTGCAGGGCTGGCGGTTGCTTCCGGTGCAGCGGCTGTGACCTATGCTTTCGAGAATATTACGCGTGCAGGTGACCACATCGTAGCCGCCAAAACCATTTATGGCGGAACATACAATCTGCTGGCGCATACATTACCGGCTTACGGTGTCACGACCATCTTTGTTGATCCGAGCGACTTATCCAACTTCGAGAAAGCTATTCAGGAGAATACAAAGGCCGTGTTTATCGAGACATTGGGAAATCCTAACTCCAATGTTATTGATATTGGTGCTGTTGCCGAAATCGCTCATCGTCATAAAATCCCTTTGATTATCGACAACACCTTCGGTACTCCTTATCTGATTCGCCCTATCGAACATGGTGCTGATATTGTGATACATTCCGCCACAAAATTTATTGGCGGGCATGGTACTTCTTTAGGCGGTGTTATTGTAGATGGCGGCAAGTTCGATTGGGTGGCTTCCGGTAAATTTCCGCAACTGACCGAACCCGATCCGAGCTATCATGGCGTGCGCTTTACCGATGCGGCAGGTGCGGCTGCATATGCTGTCCGTATCCGTGCCGTTTTGTTGCGCGATACCGGAGCTGCCATCAGTCCTTTCAATGCCTTTGTTCTTTTGCAGGGTTTGGAAACACTCTCTTTGCGTGTGGAACGCCATGTGGAGAATGCGCTGAGAGTGGTGGAGTTTTTGAAGAATCATCCTAAAGTGGCGGCTGTGAACCACCCGTCTTTACCAAATCATCCGGACCATGCGTTATACCGGAAGTATTTCCCGAAAGGAGCAGGTTCCATCTTTACCTTTGAGGTAAGGGGTGGAGAGAAGGAAGCTCAGACATTTATTGACAACTTGCAGATATTCTCATTATTGGCAAATGTGGCAGATGTAAAGTCGCTTGTCATACATCCCGCTACTACCACCCATTCGCAATTGAATGAACAGGAATTGGCAGAGCAGGGCATCAAGCCGGGAACGGTACGCCTTTCAGTAGGGACGGAGCATATAGATGACTTGTTGGATGATTTGTCCCAAGCGTTGGAGAAAATTTAAGTCCGGAACAAAAGAGCATTTCGTCCGATGAAACCATTTGTTCGTCGGATGAAATGTTAGATACATTATTAATATGAATATTGCCGTTTTATTATCCGGGGGTGTTGACAGTTCGGTTGTCGTACATCTCCTTTGTGAGCAAGGTCACCGTCCCTCTCTGTTTTATATAAAGATAGGAAAGGATGATGCCGAGTATATGGACTGTTCGGCAGAGGAAGACCTGGAGATGGCTTCTGCCGTAGCGCGCCGTTACGGCCTTTCGCTGGAAGTTGTTGATTTACATTGGGAGTACTGGGATAATGTAGCCGCTTATGCTATTGAAAAAGTTAGCCGCGGGTTCACTCCGAATCCGGATGTGATGTGCAACAAGCTGATTAAATTCGGTTGCTTTGAACAGCAGGTCGGCAGGCACTTCGACTTTACGGCAACCGGACATTATGCTACTACCGTTCTGCAGAATGGAAAGACCTGGCTGGGAACAGCCCTCGACCCCGTAAAAGACCAGACGGACTTTCTTGCGCAGATAGACTACCTGCAAGTGTCCAAACTGATGTTCCCGTTGGGCGGACTGATGAAACAGGAAGTGCGCGATATTGCTTTGAAAGCTCAGTTGCCCAGTGCCCGAAGACGAGACAGTCAAGGAATCTGTTTCTTGGGACGGATTAATTATAATGACTTTGTCCGTCGTTTCCTCGGAGAAAAGGAAGGCCGGATTGTTGAGTTGGAAACGGGAAAGATACTGGGTACGCATCGCGGTTATTGGTTTCATACTATCGGTCAGCGTAAAGGCTTGGGCTTGAGTGGCGGACCTTGGTTTGTGGTTCGTAAAGATACGGACGAGAATGTAATTTATGTGTCGCACGGATATGATACGGAACTGCAATACGGACATGAGTTTAGTATGCAGGATTTTCATTTTATTACGGAAAATCCGTGGGAAGGCATTAAAGATGAGATTCCGGTTACGTTCAAGATACGCCATGCTCCCGGATTTATCGGCGGCAGGCTGTGGCAGGACGAAACAGGCTATCGTATTGTTTCAGATGAGAAGTTGCAGGGCATAGCTCCCGGCCAGTTTGGCGTTGTATATGATGAGGCTGCCAAGCTTTGTATCGGAAGCGGGGAAATCAGATATAGTACTCCACCAAATCCACAATACCCGCTTTCATAGCATATTTCGTAGCTTCGTGGGCATTGTTCACATTCAGTTTTCTGAAGATGTTTTTCCGGTGGCTGTTCACGGTATGGAAACTGAGGTTTCTTTCGGCTGCTATTTCTTTGGTCGTTTTTCCTAATGCAATCTCTTTCAGAATACTTCTTTCGGCAGGCGTCAGCAGAGCGTTTTGCAGAGTGGGGTGGGGAGCAGCCGACTGGTTATTTCCCGAGAGTAATAAGTTGCTGACGTGATTACATATAAAGCGTTCCTTACGTGAAGCGCATTGCAGTGCTGTGAGTATCTCTTCTTTGGAATTGTCCTTCAGCACTACTCCGAATGCCATGCTGCTGAACAATACTTGTCGCAGAAAGCCGACGCTCAGTTCGTCGGAAAACAGTAACCAGTCCGCTGTTTTGAAGCGTTCGTGCAATACAATCAGTTCATCGGCGCCGGTAAAGTCAAACAGTGTATAGTCCAATATAACCACCGCTTCGGGATGTAACCGTAGCTGTTGTATAAGCTCCGCTTTATTGTCGGCTTCCAGCAGCAAGGCGGTGTCTTTCTGTTTGCTCAACAGAAACATCATGCCTGCTTTGGTTATATCTTGATTGTCCGCGATGATAAATTCTCTCATGATGAATATAATATATAAAACTCCGCTGCAAATGTACACTTTTTAAGCGACTTGCAGCGGAGTTGGGAATATATATATTGTAATAGGCCTACCAGGAACGTCCCTTAAAGATATTCGATTGGTTCAACGGCAGCAGGCTGCCACTTAAAGTCATAGTATTGGAGTTGAAGTTCGGGCTGATGGTAACGGTTGCATTATTACCGCCGTTGGTCAGCGTAAGGAATATCTGTGCGGAGATGCCGATACCCTGGATGCTGAAATTACAGTTGATGTTGCCGCGTTTGTCGGTAGACATTTTCATGTCCGATACCGTCCCGTCCACTGTTACGCCGCCGATACCGTTAGGACCGGGATAAACCGTATTGAAAGCCACCTGTACCGTACCGCGTGCCTGATTTACCAATACGAAGTTTGTGTTGGAAGTGACGAAAGCCGTCTGCCCGTTGCGGAACATTACCTGATTGGCTTCCAATACAAACTTCTGTGCTTTCAGCGCTGCTACGGCATCATCGTAGGAGACCGCGTCGGCTGCCTGCTGTTCCGCTTTCAGGCGTGCGCGCTCTGCGTCTCTTTGGGCTTTGCGGTCTGCACGGCGTTGTGCGTTACTCTCTTGTGCATACACGGTGGTTGTCACCATGCTCATCAATACTAATGCTGCTAATGCAATAAACTTTTTCATACTTAATTTTTGTTTAGGTTTAAATTATATTGTTCGTTATAAGTTTATTGCAAGAACAATGTCCATCCGCGATTGTTCACTCTCTTTTTTAATTTTATGAGATTTAAGGAGTTGGCGGCGGGGCTATGAAGTTATTTCCTTCTCACTATCTTATATCCGATTGCCGCAACGAGTATGCTCATCAGCGGGCTGATGAGGTTGAAGAAACAATAAGGAAGATAGGTCAGTGTGGGTACGCTCAGAATGGTGGCCTGAGTCATTCCGCACGTGTTCCACGGGATGAGGGCCGAGGTTACGGTAACGGCATCTTCCGTGGTGCGGCTCAGTAGGCGGCTTTCGTATCCTTTCTTCTCGTAAATGTTGCTGAACATGTTTCCGGTAAGGATGATGCTGATGTATTGGTCGGCTGTGGCAAGATTGAGAAATATTCCCGAACCGACGGTGGATGCTACCACACTGACCGTATTCTTCATGAACCGGACGAATACGGAAGTGATGCTTCCCAGCATACCGCTTGCCGTCATTGCTCCACCGAAACACATGGCGCAGATAATGAGCCATATCGTGTTCATCATTCCTGCCATGCCCCGTGTGGCAATCAGCTCAGTTAGCATGGCACTGTCACTTTGCAGGCTGGTACTGCCGTACAGGCTCATCATTGTCCCTTCAAACAAATCATTGTTTCCGGAAATCTCGTGCAGCAGTTCGGGCTGAAATATAATAGCGAAAGTTGCAGCCAGAAGCGTGGATAGAAACAGGGTGATGATAGAGGGTACTTTGCGTGCAATCAATATTCCCGTAACCACCGGAACAATCAGCAGCCACGGCGTAATGTGGAATCTGGCATTCAGCGATGCGGTAAACTCGGCTATCTGCTCCGTACCGCTGGTTTCGCAGGCAAATCCCATTACCGTAAAGATAACCAGCGTAATGACGAGCGACGGAATGGTGGTAATCATCATGTAGCGGATATGGCGGAACAGCGGAGTATCCGTGACGGATGCGGCAAGTACCGTTGTATCCGACAGCGGCGATACTTTATCGCCGAAATACGCTCCCGAAATAATGGCACCTGCAATCCAGCCCTCTTCAAACCCTTGCGCCTTGCCTATTCCCAGGAGGGCGATGCCGATAGTGGCGATGGTGGTCCACGAACTTCCCGTCATGATGGACACCAATGCGCAGATAACGCAGGTGGAGGTGAGGAAGAAGTCCGGATGTATAATCTGCATTCCGTAGTATATGAGAGTAGGGACTACTCCGCTAATCATCCATACGCCGCTCAGCGCACCGATAATCAGCAGTATGATAATGGCGGAAGTCACTCCCGCCACATTGTTGGTAATGGCTATTTCGTAATCTCTCCAGGGAATCCGGTAGAAAGCTACGCCTATAAAGACACAAACGGCTGTGGTGGTGAGCAGGGATATCTGGCTTCCGCCGCTCAAAGCGTCACTGCCGAAAGTGCGGATGGTGGCAAACAGCATTCCTATTAAGAGGACGATGGGGAGAAAGGATACAAGAGGAGAAGGAATTTTCTTTGTTGTACTCATGCGATAATCTTACTGTAAATATGACGTGACAAAAATACAACAAAACTGCCTAATACCTTTCTATTTTCCTTTCCTGCCAATAAATATTATCAATTCTTTGCGTTTACTTGGAATTTTGATAGTATATTTGACTTCCCATTGATGCTTTTGAATATATAAGACTTATGAAAAAGAAATCCCTTTCCACCGATAAGAAAGTCGTTACTTTCGGTGAAGTTATGCTACGGCTTACTACGCCCGGTTTCCGCCGCTTTTCGCAGACTAATGAATTTATTGCTACATATGGTGGCAGTGAGGCTAATGTGGCAGTGTCTTTGGCGCACTTCGGCATTCCTACGGAATTTGTTACCCGTCTGCCCGATAATGCCGTGTCGCGTGCATGTATCAATTCGCTTCGTGCCAGCGGGCTGGGGACGGACGGCATTGTGTTTGGCGGTAAACGTTTGGGATTGTATTATCTGGAATGCGGCGCAGCTTTCCGAAACTCCAATGTGGTGTACGACCGCGAGGGTTCTTCTTTCGCCACGCTTCGTCCGGGTATGATCGATTGGGAAACCATTTTTGCCGATGCAGGCTGGTTTCATTGGTCGGGCATTGCTGCCGCCCTTTCGCAAGAGGGAGCCGACGCTTGCCGGGAAGCGCTTGAAATAGCCGACCGTATGGGGCTTACCATCTCGTGTGATTTGAATTTCCGCAAGAAACTTTGGAACTACGGTTGTACTGCTGCCGAAGTGATGCAGCCGTTGGTGCAGTACAGCGATGTCATTTTCGGCGCAGAACCTGAGTATCAGGAGATTCTCGGCATACAGCCCGTAGGATTTAGAGCTGTTGATACCGCCGATGTTTCTTTTGAGTCTGATTTGCCATCTTTCGAGAAGTTCGGACAAGAGGTGGAGCGACTTGTCCCACGTTGTCAAAAAGTGTTTCTGGAATTGCGTAATTCCATAACATCCAATCATAACGTGCTTGCTGCTGTTCTTTATTCCGATGGCACTTTGAAGCATACAGGCATTTATGATATTGAACATGAAACAGACCGTGTAGGCGCTGGTGATGCTTTTGTGGGTGGTATGATATACGGTCTGATCACTTATTCGGATGATGACCGGAAGGCATTGGATTTTGCTCTTGCCGCTTCCGCATTAAAAAATACCGTTTATGGAGACTTCAATCTGGTGACGGTGGATGAGGTGGAAAGCCTGATGAATGGAAATACATCGGGACGGGTATCGAGATAAGAAGAGGAAATATCGACAGACAATATCCCCTTTCGCTGTTCCGTATGAGGGGGTCAAAATACATTTAATGATTTCTTTTAGGTACGGAATTACACGGATTTCACGAAAAAAAGAATAAAGAAAATCTGTGTTTTCCGTGTAATTTGTGTTTCCGTGAATTCTGTGTAATTCCGTGCCTAAAAAATCGTAAGCGAATTTTAGTTTTGACATACCCTCTTAAAAGCGAAAGGGGCTTTTGGGTGTGTTTTTCAATAGCTGTTTATACTTCTGCCGCAGTTTCCGTTGCTTTCGGCTGTGCTTCTGCCGTCAGGTTGCGGTAAATGACAGCGGTACATCCAAGTGCTGCCACAGTGTATACAATGGCGATGATGAAGAGAAGGAGCATTGCAAATCCGCCGCTTGCTATGTTGAAGATAATCATCATAAGGACATAGAAAGCCAGCCCCAACAGGAATGATACGCCGAAGATAGTCCATTTGTAACCGTAAGTGGCTTTGTTGCTTCGAATCATGGCTTCGCCCGGAGCCACGCCTTTATCGAGTAAGATGTAGATTGCGAGCGACCAGCCTATGGATATGATGATCCCCGGTATAATCATGAAAAACAAGGCGGGAATAATGGCAAGGTACATCAAACCTATCAAGGTGAAATATTCCCCCATGTACTTACGGTATTTCCCGTCGAAGATGAATAAGGGGGAAATAACCTTTCCTTTACTCAATTCAATGGGAATGGTGTTCATAGCGATGGTTGTGCCTACATTCAGGTAAGGAATCCAAATAGTGAGCAGCCAGAGAACAGTAGCTCCCAGCATGGATACCGCATTTTTAATGCCTAAGCCGATACCTTCGGAAAGAACCCCTGTCACTGTGATTTTCTTGTGTGTTTCCATAATTAGATGATTTTAGATAAATGTTTATTAATTAAATCTGTATTCGACAAATGTATAATAATTATGGAGAAAATCAAAGCAATTTGAAATTTCTTTTTGCGTTTTCCATGAAAAAATATCAAGGGAATAGGGCATGCTGTTGCTCTTTGTGGCAGATGGTAATCAGAAGAGACAGCAGGGTCAGCACCGTGCCTATGCCTGCTACTCCTACCCAGCCCCAGGTCTGCCAGCAACTGCCGGCGAGGAAGGTCCCCAATGAACCGCCGGTGAAATAGGTTGTCATGAAAATAGTGTTTACCCGGTTGGATGCCGAAGGGCATATATCGAAAATGCTCGTTTGGTTACTGAGCTGGATGCACTGCATGCCGATATCTATCAGTAGCACGCCGGCGATGATGCCGGCATAGGTGTTGCCGCAGAAGTAGAGCGATGCCCATGCCAGCAGAATCAGACCGCAACCGATAAAGTTGAAGTTGCGTATTCCTACTTTTTTCACATATTTCCCTACGAGGGATGCGGTAGATGCACCTGCTATTCCGCACAGTCCCAAAATGCCGATAACATCACTGTCGGCATAGAACGGGGCTTGTCCCATTTTGAATGCGAGGCACGACCACATCGCGAGGAAAGAGCCGAATGCAATGCCTGCGCGTATGGAGTAGATGCGCAAAGACGGATAGTCTTTGATAAGGGAGAACAGGGATTTCATCAAATCGCCGTACTTTCCCTGGAATGTAGGCTGTATGTCCGGCAGTATTTTCAGCACGGCAATGGCGCACAGCATCATCATGCCTGCCGCAATGAAGTACATTTCGCGCCAACCCAGCACTTCGCCGACAAACCCGCTGACGACGCGCGAGGCGAGTATGCCGGTGAGCAGACCGGATATGACGATGCCTACGTTGCGTCCTTTATTCTCCGGACGGGAAAACTGGGAAGCTATCGGCACGAAGATCTGCGGTATCATGGAGCAGATTCCGGTGATGAGCGAAGCTCCCCATATGATGTAGATGTCGGGGGCCGCACCTATGGCGATGAGCGAGAATATCAACAAGGTAAAGTTTGTCAGGATAATCTTTTTCCGCTGGTAGAGGTCGCCCAATGGCACGATGAACAGCAAACCGATAGCATAGCCCACTTGCGTTATCATGGCAATAAGGTTGGTTTTGAACTCGGACACGCCCAGCTCGTGGCGTATTACGTTCAGCAAGGGTTGGTTATAGTACAGATTGGCTACAGAGACACCTGCCACGATAGCAAGCGTCCAGAGTATATGTGCCGGGAGCCCTCCGTTTTCCTTTAATTCCGTTTTCATGCGGCAAAGATAGTGAAAGGCGAGAGCAGAGGCAAGTGAAAACACAGTTTTCAAACTTGACTGTGCTGAGCCGCATTCTATCTTAATATAAAGATAGTGAAAGGAAAATAGATGTTTTGCCAGTTGGGATTTTTTGTTTCCTTTAGCGAAACTAAAAGTTTCATGCTGAGAACTAATAGGTTATACTTCGTTTTATCTGTTATTGTGTATGGCTTTTGTTTTCTTATAACAGGTATATAGGCGTGACAGATACTTGTAAGGATATTAATCTGTCTGAAAAACAGTAATGGTTTTATGCTATTATTTTTATTCAATCTTGAATTCTGCTGCCATATACCACTTCTTATTTGTACCGTTAAATTCCACTTCCTTGTAAACCCGATATTGACCGGAAGTATTGTCATTGAACAATGGATAGAGTTTGGCTTTGAAATGGTAATCACCGTCAGGTTTCAATATAATGCCAATGTCGTGCACCAAACTGTTGTCATGTAATGGTATCCATTGTTCTCCCTGTTTGCGTGCTACAAAATAATATTCGCCAAAGAATAAATTTTGTTGGCTTAAGTTCTTGTTGGTTAGTATTACATTTACACTTTCTGTTCCAATCGGGTAAACAGGTTTCTCGGTTTTCATGCTTATTTGCAGTGTGTCGGTATATGCTCTTTGTGTAAAGGGGGAAGGTTTGCGTACTGCTCCATAGTTAATGGCAGAATAGTTAAGCATCTCCTTTCTGAATAATTTTTGAAAATGAATGGAATTATTAATCAGATTCACAAAGATTGAATCACCGCGCATACCAGAGCCATAAATATTCTGTGATGAAATTGTCTTGCCATTCCAAGAGGCGGCATCCATCTGTTTTCTCAGCCGTTTGGCTCCGGCTTCATCAACTAATTCAAACTCTGCATAAGCAACTTGGGCGTTTCTGTTGAAAGTTTTGTAGATACGATATTTGCCAGCACGATTAGGAACTTTGGAAGTATAAAGCTTGATTGTCTGTTCTCCCGAAGGATATTCAGGGTCTAATATCCAAGCTATATCTTCAATAATCGGGTCGGTTGGCAATGTTTCCCATTGTCGTTTATCATTATTGTAATAGGTAAGGCTGTAATCGTTTCCACACATATACTCTTGTTGGGAATAATTGGTAACGGTTAGTTTCACTTCTGTAGTTGACAGTGGATAATAATCGTATTCTGTCTGCATGGAAAGTGAAGTAGGACTGACGGCTTCTCCCGTAGGAATATCACGCGGAACAGGTTGCAGGACAAAGGATGTTGTTTCCGATGGTTGTTCTTGTTCTTCTTTCGTTGGAATAGGTTTAAATTTAAAAATACTGTCTGGATACAACTCTTCTTGTAACAGGCTGCTGTCTGCTTCATTTTCTTGCCCTTTCTTAGAAGTAGTGGAATGGCAAGAACATAGGGTTATTAGTAATAAAAATAATATCTGTTTCATAGTGCGTATGTAGTTATTCGTTTAACACTAAGATACCAAAGACAAAAATAATAAAAGCACAACTCATTAGCAATCTGAATTGCGCTTTTATTTTATTGCCATCATTCAATCACCGCCTATTATAAGAAGAAATGAGTATCAGAATAGGGAGATAAGTATTGTAATGGATATAAAATAAAAATCCCTATAACCATTACAGTTACAGGGATTTATATATTAGTAATGTATTATATTACTTGTTCAAGGCAGTAGCCACGTCAACCGCACAAGCCACTGTACATCCTACCATCGGGTTGTTACCGATACCCAGGAATCCCATCATTTCCACGTGAGCGGGAACTGATGAAGAACCAGCGAATTGAGCGTCAGAGTGCATACGACCCATAGTGTCCGTCATGCCGTAAGAAGCAGGACCGGCAGCCATGTTATCCGGGTGAAGCGTACGACCCGTACCGCCACCGGATGCTACTGAGAAATAGGGCTTACCTGCAAGAACGCGTTCTTTCTTGTAAGTACCTGCAACAGGGTGCTGGAAACGGGTCGGGTTGGTAGAGTTACCTGTGATGGATACGTCTACGCCTTCTTTCCACATGATAGCCACACCTTCGCGAACGTCGTCAGCACCGTAGCATTTTACTTTGGCACGAGGACCATCGCTGTATGCGATTTCACGAACAACTTTCAGTTCACCTGTGTAGTAGTCGAATTGAGTCTGAACATATGTAAAGCCGTTGATACGGGAGATGATTTGTGCAGCATCCTTGCCCAAACCGTTCAGGATACAACGCAAAGGTTCTTTACGTACTTTGTCAGCTTTAGCTGCGATTTTGATTGCACCTTCTGCAGCAGCAAATGATTCGTGACCTGCCAGGAAAGCAAAACACTTAGTCTCTTCACGGAGCAACATGGCAGCCAGATTACCGTGACCGATACCTACCTTGCGGTCGTCGGCTACAGAACCCGGAATACAAAACGCCTGCAAACCGATACCGATTGCTTCGGCAGCATCTGCAGCATTCTTGCAGCCTTTCTTGATAGCGATGGCACAACCTACAACATAAGCCCATTTTGCGTTCTCAAAGCAGATAGGCTGAGTCTCTTCACACGTCTTATAAGGATCGAGTCCGGCAGCTTCGCAGATGGCGTTAGCTTCCTCTATGTCTTTGATGCCGTTGGCGTTCAAGGCTTCGATGATACCTTTGATACGACGGTCTTGACTTTCAAATTTTACTTCTCTAATCATAGTTTCTTTCCTCCTTATATTATTCGTGACGTGGATCAATGTGTTTAACAGCTCCCTGTTCTGCAGTGAAGCGTCCGTAAGTACCGGTTACTTTCTTCAAAGCTTCGTTGGCATCAGTACCTTTCTTGATTTCATCCATGAATTTACCCATGTGAACGAATTCGTATCCGCAGATTTCATCGTTTTTGTCAAGAGCAATAGTCTTGATATAACCTTCTGCCATTTCCAGGTAACGGGGACCCTTTGCCAAAGTACCGTATAGAGTACCTACCTGGCTGCGCAATCCCTTACCTAAGTCTTCCAGACCGGCACCGATAATCAAACCGCCTTCAGAGAAAGCAGACTGAGTACGACCGTAAACGATTTGCAGGAAGAGTTCGCGCATAGCTGTATTGATAGCGTCGCAAACGAGGTCGGTATTCAATGCTTCGAGGATTGTCTTGCCCGGAAGGATTTCAGCAGCCATAGCAGCCGAGTGAGTCATACCGGAGCAGCCGATTGTTTCAACCAATGCTTCTTGGATGACACCTTCTTTAACGTTCAAAGTCAGTTTACAAGCACCTTGCTGAGGAGCACACCAACCTACACCATGTGTCAGACCTGAAATATCAACTATTTCTTTTGATTTTACCCATTTGCCTTCTTCGGGTATGGGAGCCGGTCCGTGGTTAGGACCTTTCTTTACAACACACATGTGTTCCACTTCGTGTGAATAAGTCATAATTAGCTCTTTTTTTAAGTTATAATTTAAAAAACGTAGTTCTATGTTTTATTAAACGGTCACAAAGGTAGTCGTTTTCTTGCTTTCTGCCAACCGTTCAATTTGACTTTTTTATTAAAAATAGGTAATAATAAGTTGTAACTCTGTGGAATGTAAAGTAGACTTTGCAGTTTTTGTATTAACTTTGCAGCGTTAATTCAATATACATACTATTATGGTAGAAGTTACTGATGCGGCTTTGCAACAAGCTGCGGGCGAAGGAATGGATGCTTTCATCCAAGTATTTACAGATGCATATAAAAGAGTGATAGGCGGCGAACTTACTGCCGATACGATGCCGTTGCTTACCGGAGAACAGCATTCGTTGCTGGCGTATCAGATATTCCGCGACGAACTCATGGAAGGTGGTTTCTGCCAGTTGGTACAAAACGGATATGGTGGCTATATCTTTGCCAATCCGTTTGCCAAAGTAATGCGTTTGTGGGGGGTGGGCGATTTAAGCAAATTGGTGTATGCCGCCAAAAAGATATATGATGTCCATCGTGAAGATTTGGAACGTGAGCGTACTGATGACGAATTTATGGCAATGTACGAGCAGTATGAGGCTTTTGATGAGTTGGAAGATGAGTTTCTGGAGAAAGAAGAGGAGTATACGGCTTTGGTTGCAAGCTATGTAGATGAACATTTAGAGTCGTTTGCGAAAATAATAAAGTAACAGTTGCAGTATTTTTTAAGTTTCTGCATTTACCTTATGTGAATTGAATTTTATATCTTTGCAAACTCTAAAAAATAATGTTTATGAAACAATTGAAATTCTTAATGGTTGCCTTTACCTTATTAATGGGCGTTTCTTTTACTTCGTGTCTTAATGATGATGCCGGCGAAAGCATGTATGATGGAATAGGATATGTACGCACTGTAATGGGGAGTTATTTTATTGATTTATATGGTAATACATATCATCCGACAATGGCTTCCGT
This sequence comes from Bacteroides sp. 2201st1_D9_2201SCRN_220225, assembly GCF_040928965.1. Lineage (NCBI taxonomy): Bacteria > Pseudomonadati > Bacteroidota > Bacteroidia > Bacteroidales > Bacteroidaceae > Bacteroides > Bacteroides sp. 2201st1_D9_2201SCRN_220225. Next base: position 44,476 of record NZ_JBCODG010000008.1, read on the forward strand.
TACAGAAATGGAAGCTCAGGGCTTTAAAATGTCGGGTACTGATTTAGCTCAGATTGCTTTTAAATATGTGGAGGATACTCCGGCAACTAAAGCTGAGGGTGGTACTTTTACTCCGCAGGATTATCGTATAAAGTTAGTCAGTGCAATTGCTGTGGATTCTTATTCTACCAGATATGCAAGTTCCGTGGAAGATATGGAGGCTATACCAGAAACTGCTCCTATTGTGACTTTGGAGCCGACAGACAATTACGGACAGACTTATAAGCCTTGGATGTATGGTGCTGAAATGCTCGTGTTGCCTATTTCTTGGAAAATGGAGAATAAGGAGGAAATGTTGAAACAGCATACAATGGAATTGGTGTATATAAATGATGAATCTAATGAAAGCAGTACAGAACTTGTCTTTTATTTGAGACATAACAAAGGAACTGATACCAAGACAGATGTTTTTGCTGTTAGAAACAAAGCTTACGATGTAAAACAAATCATGTCGGATTTTAAAGGAAAGCACGGTAGCTATCCTACAACGATAAGAATTAAAGCAAAAACCGATATGGATGGTGCTAAATTGCCTGAGAAGTATACAGATTATACAATTGAAAATTTTAAATGGAATCCTTCAAATCAATAATAATTAATTGAATTACAAAGAACTGTTCCATATAGCAATGCAACTGATTTCCTCTCCGGCACGTGCCTGGGAGGAAATTAGTTTAGAGGATAGACGAAAAGTCTTTACAGCTTTTGTCTATCCTATGATTGGTTTATGCGGGTTGTCCGTCTTTATAGGCTCTTTGGTGGCTAAGGGATGGGGTGGGCCGCAAAGTTTTCAATATGCCATGACGCAATGTTGTGCGGTAGCGGTATCCTTGTTCGGGGGATATTTTTTGGCTGCCTATCTCATCAATGGGCTACGTGTCCGTATGTTTGCTATGGACAATGATATACCTTTGGTGCAACAGTTTGCCGGCTATGCGTTGGTAGTGTCTTTCATGCTGAAAATCATAATCGGCATATTGCCCGATTTCAGTATAATAGCCCTGTTGCTTCAATTTTATATTGTATATGTGGTGTGGGAAGGAAGTGCTATTCTGATGAAAATAGCGGAAAAAGACCGTTTAAGGTTTACCATTCTTTCTTCCATGTTGTTAATAGCTTGTCCGGCAGTGATAGAATTCGTTTTCAATAAGCTGACGGTAGTGCTGAACTGATTGATTTTATGAAACAAGCTCCTATAAATATTAAGAATAAACGTGCCACATTCGATTACGAATTGGTAGATACCTATACGGCGGGTATTGTGCTTACCGGTACGGAAATTAAATCTATCCGTTTGGGAAAGGCAAGTCTGGTAGATACGTTTTGCTACTTCGCCAATGGCGAGCTATGGGTGAAGAATATGCATATTGCCGAATATTTTTACGGTTCGTACAATAATCATAATGCACGTCGGGAGCGCAAACTGCTGTTGACAAAGAAAGAACTGGACAAGTTGCAACGTGGTTCTAAAGACCCCGGCTTTACCATAATTCCTGTTCGTATGTTCATCAATGAAAAAGGGCTGGCAAAGGTAGTCGTAGCTCTTGTAAAGGGTAAGAAGCAATACGACAAGCGCGAGGCTTTGAAAGAAAAAGATGACAAACGCGATATGGCGCGTGCATTCAAACGATAAGCAGTACGTATAGTAAGTATAAGGTCTGAAGTATAAGCAGGTGTAATATTTATATCTTGATAATTTTATCGGTTGTATTTTAACTTCATACCTCGTATTTAATACTTCATACCTCATACTTTAAAAAGAATACCTCATACTTTATACTTAAATAAAAGTGGCTTCTATTGAAACGTTGGTGCGTGAGCGCATTCTTATTCTGGACGGTGCTATGGGCACTATGATACAACAATACAACTTGACGGAGGATGATTTCCGGGGTAAACGTTTTGCGCAAATTCCCGGACAGTTAAAAGGTAATAATGATATACTTTGTCTGACGCGTCCGGATGTAATACGGGATATTCACCGTAAGTATCTTGCGGCGGGTGCGGACATTATCGAAACCAATACTTTTAATTCTACAAGTGTCAGCATGGCCGATTATCACGTACAGGAGTATGTGCGTGAGATAAATTTTGCCGCTGTAAAACTGGCGCGTGAAGTTGCCGATGAATTTACTGTTTTAACTTCCGATAAACCGCGTTTTGTGGCAGGCTCTATCGGGCCTACCAATAAGACTTGCTCCATGAGTCCGGATGTTAACAATCCGGCTTTTCGTGCATTGACTTATGATGAATTGGCTGCTGCTTATCGCGAGCAGATGGAAGCGATGCTCGAAGCCGGTGTGGATGCGTTGCTGATTGAAACCATATTTGATACGTTGAATGCTAAGGCTGCGATATATGCTGCGGAGCAGGCGATGGAAGCTATAGGTGTCCGGGTTCCGCTGATGCTTTCCGTAACGGTTTCCGATATAGGCGGACGTACTTTGTCAGGACAGACGCTGGAAGCATTTCTTGCTTCTGTGCAACATGCGGATATTTTCTCTGTCGGGCTTAACTGTTCTTTCGGAGCCCGTCAATTGAAACCCTTTCTTGAACAGTTGGCTGCTCGTGCTCCTTATTATATCAGTGCCTATCCCAATGCGGGATTGCCTAACAGTCTGGGTACATACGACCAGACTCCGGCTGAAATGGCAGATGAGATCAGGGAGTACATTCATGAAGGGCTGGTAAATATAATAGGCGGTTGTTGTGGCACTACCGATGAATATATTGCTGCATATTCGTCTTTGATAGTAGGAGCTGTGCCACGTATACCGGCTTCTCTGCCCGATAATCTTTGGCTCTCCGGTTTGGAACTGTTGGAGGTAAAGCCTGAAAACAACTTTATCAATGTGGGCGAACGTTGCAACGTTGCCGGTTCACGTAAGTTTCTGCGTTTAATCAATGAGAAAAAATATGATGAAGCGCTAAGTATCGCCCGGCAGCAAGTAGAAGACGGAGCGCAGATTATCGACATAAATATGGACGACGGTTTGCTGGATGCGGAAAAGGAAATGACCACTTTTCTCAATCTGATAGCATCCGAGCCGGAGATAGCCCGTGTTCCTGTAATGATAGATTCTTCTAAATGGGATGTGATAGTTGCAGGGTTAAAATGTATGCAAGGAAAGTCCATTGTCAACTCCATATCTTTGAAAGAGGGCGAAGAAAAGTTTCTTGAACATGCCCGTACTATAAAGCGATACGGTGCTGCCGCAGTCGTAATGGCTTTTGATGAACAGGGACAGGCGGATACGTACGAACGCAGAATTGAGGTGTGCGAACGCGCTTATCGTCTGTTGGTAGACAGGGTCGGTTTCAATCCGCAAGATATAATTTTTGACCCGAATGTACTTGCAGTGGCTACGGGTATGGACGAGCATAATAACTATGCAGTCGATTTTATCCGTGCTACCGGTTGGATACGGAAGAACCTGCCCGGCGCTCATGTCAGCGGTGGAGTCAGTAATCTTTCATTTTCCTTTCGGGGTAATAATTATATTCGTGAAGCAATGCATGCGGTCTTTCTTTATCATGCCATTCGCGAGGGGATGGATATGGGTATCGTAAACCCTGCCACTTCCGTACTTTACACCGATATACCCGCCGATATTCTGGAACGTATCGAAGATGTTGTTCTCAATCGTCGTTCGGATGCTGCCGAGCGGTTGATTGAGACTGCCGAACGGTTGAAAGCCGAGGCGGAAGCGGCCAAGAATTCTCTCTCTAACGGTAACTCCCAGCTTTCAAGCCTCAGTTCTCAGCTTGCCTGGCGTGAAGATACCGTAGAGGAACGTTTGAAGTATGCTTTGACAAAAGGCATCGGAGATTATCTGGAAGAAGACCTCGCTGAAGCTTTGAAAGTTTATCCCAAAGCTGTAGATATCATTGAAGGTCCGCTGATGGCCGGAATGAACCATGTTGGCGATTTGTTCGGTGCGGGTAAGATGTTCCTTCCGCAAGTGGTGAAAACGGCACGTACTATGAAGAAAGCGGTGGCTGTTCTTCAGCCTGTCATTGAATCAGAAAAGCAGGAAGGGGCTGCCTCTGCCGGCAAGGTGTTGCTTGCTACGGTGAAAGGTGATGTGCACGACATTGGGAAAAATATTGTTTCCGTAGTAATGGCTTGCAACGGATATGAGATAATTGACTTGGGAGTAATGGTTCCCGCTGAAACGATTGTGCAGCGGGCCATAGAGGAAAAGGTAAACATGATTGGGTTGAGTGGCCTTATCACTCCTTCGCTGGATGAAATGGTACATGTTGCCATTGAATTGGAAAAGGCGGGACTCGATGTACCACTGTTGATAGGTGGCGCTACCACTTCTCCTTTGCACACGGCATTAAAGATTGCTCCGGTTTATCATGCTCCGGTTATTCACCTGAAAGACGCCTCGCAGAATGCAACGGTGGCAGCTCGTTTGATGAATCCTAACCAAAAGGAAGAGTTCGTGAAGAAGCTTTCTAACAAGTATCAGCAGTTGCGCGAGAAAAATCAGGAGAAACAAGTTGAAACGGTATCTCTTGAAGAGGCAAAGGCTAATCGGCTGAATTTGTTTTGAGGTTTTCACTGTCGTATTGCAGATATAAGAACAAGAGAACAGAAAAATATGCAGCAAAAAGTTATACATTGCAACCTACTCTATTCTCTTGTCCTTATGTCTGAAAACGCTGTAATTTTTATGTCCTATCCCGTGAATCAGCTTTTTATCTTTTTCTTATACTGTTCAAACCTTGCCGTTATATCCCTCACGAAGTTATAAGTTTCTATCCCACGGAAATATCCGTTCTTGCAAACCGGATCGGTAAAGTACTCTTCATTGCTCTTCAAGAGGATGAAGTTTTCCACGTTATCCCGCCACACATATTTGTTTTTGCCGTATTTTTCAGCCAATGCCATAGCATCGAATACATGTCCTATACCGGAGTTATATGATGCCAGAATAAAATTAATCCGTTCTTCTTGGGGAATTTTCGAGAAGCTTTTGGCTGTGGCGGCAATATATTTCGTGGCAGCTTTAATGCTTTCTTCGGGGTTTTGTTCTTTTCCCGGAGGAACTCCCATGGCACGAGCTGTGGCAGGCATTAGTTGCATCAGTCCTTTTGCACCTGCCCATGAAACGGCGGTAGTATCAAAGTTGGATTCAGTATAAGCTAAAGATGCCAATAAACGCCAGTCCCAATTAATGTCTGGTGCATATTTCTTGAATAGATGGTCGAAGTGTGATATTTTCCCTTCTCGCAGAGATAGAATGGGAGAGTGTGGGATAGCTTTGCCAATTTCAAAATACCGTTTCATACTCGCGGTATAAGCCGGAGAAGTCATGTTTTTCTCATGCCATTTATTGGCAGCTTCTGCAAGCTGCGGACAATCTTTACGTACAGCCCACGAAGCCCGTTGGTCGAAACTGATAGAAAGCCCGATGTTGAGGTTCGGGTAGTACGTGGTATTGAGGCGGGCTACATCATTGTCCGCTACGGTATACGGTATTTTGCCTTGTGAAACTTGCATAATAAGGTCTTCAATCGTGATGCTGTCATTGCTGACCTTATGGATATGGATGCCGCCACCCAGCTCCTTGTCCAGATTGACAAGCCGTTCATAATACTTTCCGGGTTTTACGTACACATCCTTTCCGATAAGTTCCGTTACATCTTTCAACGGTTTGACGCGGCTGCCTGTACGTTGTACGATGACCTGATGGGTAATCACCTCCTCACCGCAGTATGTCAGACTGTCTTTCCATTCTTTGGTGATGGGCAGGTTGTAGGCAATAAGATCGCCTTCGCCTGCAAGAAGTCTTTCAATCAGGTCGTGTATGTTTTTGGCAACTTTTATTTTTAACTTGACGCCGAGGCTTTTGGCAAACTGTTCACCCAATTCATATTGAAATCCCATGTCCTGGCCGCGGTAAATAAAATAGGATGTAGAACTGTATAAAGTCAGCACTACCAGTTCACCGTTATCTTTTATCTGTTGTAAATCAACGGCTTCTTCTTGTTCGGCTGCTGCATTATGATTGCCGCGACACCCCATAACACTGCAAAGCAAGACTAATGCAATCAGTAATTGACAGTGGAAAGCTGGCAAATTGCGCCCGGTTGGGGAAGTACGCTCGGCCATATGTACTGTTCGAATTATTTATAAATGTTTTTTGATATACATTGTGAGAATATCGATTGCTACCTGATTGTTTCCGCCTTCCGGTACGATAAGATCGGCATATCGCTTGCAAGGCTCTATAAATTGCAGATGCATAGGCTTCAGAATACGCGTGTAGCGTTCCATTACAGCTTCGGCCGTGCGGCCACGCTCTACGACATCGCGCTGGATGACGCGGATAAGGCGTTCGTCCGGGTCTGCGTCAACAAAGATTCTGAGGTCCATCATGTTGCGCAGCTTCTTGTCACATAGGGCAAGGATGCCTTCAATGATAATGACTTCCCGAGGCTCGATGTGGATTGTTTCGGGCTGTCGCGTGCAGGTCAGGTAGGAATAGGTAGGTTGTTCGATGCTTTTGCCTTCGCGAAGCATGGATACGTGTTTGGACAAAAGTCCCCAGTCGAAAGCATCCGGGTGGTCGAAATTAATATTCTGCCGTTCTTCTACTGGCACATGGCTACTGTCTTTGTAATAAGAGTCCTGAGGTAATAAAACTACTTCACCAGCCGGCAGGCTTTCAACAATTTTACGTACGACGGTGGTCTTTCCCGACCCGGTTCCGCCTGCAATTCCTATTATTAACATCCGTTTAAGTATATATTTGAAAAAAACGAGTATTTTTGTGTCTTAAAAATGTTATTGTTTCGATTGACAAATATAGATTAAATCATTTAAATAACAAAGTTATGGTAAAGCATATTGTATTATTTAAGCTGAAAGACGAAGCTTCTGCTGACGAAAAGTTAGCGGCGATGAATGATTTTAAGAAAGCTATTGAAGCGCTGTCTGCTAAAATACCAGTTATACGTAAGATTGAAGTGGGATTGAACATTAATCCGGCTGAGACTTGGAGTATAGCTCTTTACAGTGAGTTCGATACTTTGGACGATGTGAAATTCTATGCTGCACATCCCGATCATGTAGCTGCCGGTAAGCTTATAGCCGAGGTTAAGGAAAGCCGTGCTTGTGTAGACTATGAAGTATAAATAAAATATGGGATAATAACATGAAGAAAAGTATATTCTCCATACTTCTGTTGCTGTTTGCCGTAGTGGTACAAGCACAGATACAAGAGCCGGTTAAGTTTAAGTCGGAATTAAAGACTTCGCAGGCTGGTGAAGCGGAAGTTGTCTTTACCGGAACTATTGATAAGGGCTGGCATGTGTACTCGACCGATTTGGGCGATGGCGGACCTATATCGGCCACATTCAATGTCGAGTCCATTTCAGGTGCGGAACTTGTCGGAAAATTAAAACCGGTAGGGAAAGAGGTGGCCGCATTCGATAAGTTGTTTGAAATGAAAGTGCGCTATTTTGAAAATACCGCTCAGTTCGTACAGAAGTTGAAACTGACCGGTGGCGAATATAAGGTAGAAGGTTTTTTGGAATATGGCGCATGTAATGATGAGAATTGTTTACCGCCTACACAAGTGCCGTTTAAGTTTTCGGGCAAGGCGGAAGGTACAACCGTTAATGGACCGGCAGCCGATAAGGCTGCGGATGCCGGAAATGTAGAATTGGAAAAATCTTCTGATACCGCTCAAACCGCAGCTATGGCCGTTATTGGCGGTGCGGAAAGCAATACCGGAATAAATGTTGCCGGTGATGGAACCACCGATCTTTGGAAGCCGGTTATCGATGAACTGCAAGCATTAGGCGAAACCGTTTCACAGGAAGATATGTCTTGGATTTATATTTTTATCACAGGATTTGTAGGTGGACTGCTGGCTTTGTTTACGCCTTGCGTATGGCCAATTATCCCTATGACTGTCAGCTTCTTCCTGAAACGCAGTAAAGATAAGAAGAAAGGTATCCGCGATGCCTGGACATACGGTGCGTCTATTGTAGTGATATATGTTGGTTTAGGGCTGTTGGTTACCGGGATATTTGGCGCCAATGCTTTGAACTCATTGTCGACGAATGCTGTTTTTAACATCTTCTTCTTTTTGATGCTGGTCGTTTTCGCAGCTTCTTTCTTTGGGGCTTTTGAAATTACGCTTCCTTCCAAATGGAGTAATGCCGTGGATTCAAAAGCAGAAAAAACAGGCGGTTTGCTGAGCATATTCTTAATGGCATTTACATTGTCATTGGTGTCATTCTCATGTACAGGTCCTATTATCGGTTTCTTGTTGGTACAAGTGTCCACTACCGGTAACATGATAGCTCCGGCTATTGGCATGTTGGGCTTTGCCATTGCCTTGGCACTGCCGTTCACTTTGTTTGCATTGTTCCCGTCCTGGCTGAAGTCAATGCCCAAATCAGGCGGTTGGATGAATGTAATCAAGGTAACGCTTGGATTCCTGGAATTGGCGTTTGCGTTGAAATTCCTTTCCGTTGCTGACTTGGCTTACGGTTGGCGCATACTCGACCGTGAGACATTCCTGGCTTTATGGATTGTGCTGTTTGCCCTGCTTGGATTCTATCTGTTGGGCAAAGTCAAGTTCCCGCACGATGATGATGACACAAAAGTCAGTGTACCCCGTTTCTTCATGGCATTGGCCTCATTGGCGTTTGCCGTATATATGCTTCCCGGTTTGTGGGGAGCGCCGTTGAAAGCTGTCAGCGCTTTTGCGCCGCCCATGCAGACTCAGGATTTCAATCTTTACAATAATGAGGTGCATGCCAAGTTCGATGATTACGACCTCGGTATGGAGTATGCCCGCCAGCATGGCAAGCCGGTGATGCTTGACTTTACCGGTTACGGTTGTGTGAACTGCCGTAAGATGGAACTTGCCGTATGGACCGACCCTAAAGTTAGCGATATTATTAATAATGACTATGTACTCATTACACTTTATGTAGATAACAAAACTCCGCTTTCTTCACCGGTGAAGATTGTGGAGAATGGTACGGAACGTACTTTGCGTACGGTGGGCGATAAGTGGAGTTATTTGCAGCGTGTAAAGTTCGGTGCAAATGCGCAGCCTTTCTATGTGTTGATTGACAATGAAGGCAAACCACTCAATAAGTCATATTCGTATGATGAGAGTATTCCGAAGTACATTGAGTTCTTGCAGACCGGATTGGAGAACTACAAAAAAGAGAAATGATAAATTAAATTGGAAAAAGGATGCTGTATAAGCGTCCTTTTTTCATAATCCGTTTTTTATTTATGAAACACATTATCGACATTGACACTTGGGAACGTCGTGACAATTACGGCTTTTTCCGAACGTTTTTAAATTCATGGTATTCGGTGACTACCGAGATAGACTGTACGGAGGCCAGTGCTGCTGCAAAACAGTCCGGACACTCTTTTTTTCTTTATTACCTGTATGCGGTTCTCCGTTCAGCCAACGAGGTGGACGAACTCCGTTACCGTACAGACAAGAACGGACAGGTCATTTTTCATGATCGGGTGGACATTATTTCTCCGATAGCTGTTCCGGGAAAGACTTTTTATACGGTTCGTATTCCTTATCATGAAGACTTCAAACATTTTTATGCCGAGGCCCATGCACTGATTACAAACATCCCTGAGGACGGAGACCCTTATAACGCTGAAAGAGTATTGATGCAACAAGGTGATTACGATGTGGTGCATTTGAGTGCAGTGCCCAAGATGTATTTCACTTCAACTACTTATACCGTTGCCGAAGCCGGTAACGGTTGCAGCCATCCGTTGATGACTGCCGGTAAAGTAGTGTCCCGCGGAGAGCGTCTGGTCTTTCCGCTTTCCATATATGTGAACCATGCTTTTGTAGACGGGTCGCATCTGGCTTCTTTCTTTGAAAAGATAGAGAAGCATTTGAAAGAAATTTCGCACGGACAAGTCGTTTTTTAGCCATAATTCCGCTATCCTGAAAAAACAACTTGGATTTTTTGCCGTAACAATCGGTTTTGTGTAAAGAAATCTGATATTACAGTTTTGTTACAGAATTAATCTTTAGCTTTGCACACGTGAAATCAATGTTAAATGATATATTCAGGAACTGTTATGGTAAAAAAGGATTCTTATACGTGGAAAATCTATGGTTGGGTAGTAGCAGTATTATGTATTGTACCTGCTTTTCTGCATGCACAGGAGAAAGACTTTACTACATGGGCAAGTGCTGGTTTTAAATATAAAGTAAAGCCGGCATTTACCTTGTCCGGAAAATTGGAATGGCGTACAAAGGATGATTTGGGTAAGACAGACCGCTGGGGATTGGATGTGGGTGGAGCCTATTCTGTGCTTCCTTTTCTGAAAGTAGCGGCCGGTTACGAAATCCATTACCGCAATCGTGGAGAAGCCGGTTGGAAATTCCGTCACCGTTATCATTTTGACGGAACGCTTTCCACGCGTGTACAAAGACTGAAGGTTTCACTTCGTGAGCGTTTTCAACATACTTTCGACAGCAGTGGCGATGAGTTTCGTTGGCGTTCGCGTGTTAAATTGGCGTATGATATTCCGAAATGCAAGATAGAGCCTTACGCTTCTGTTGAAATGTATAACGGATTGAACCGTGGAGAACGGTTTGATGTACAGCGTATGCGTTATCGTGGCGGAGTGGTGCTTCCGTTGTTTTCTGATTGTTGGGAAGCGGACGTCTTTTATTGCCGTCAGTGGGAGAGTAAGGCGCGAAAAAATATAGTAGGAGTGGCTTGTACTTATTCTTTCTGATGAGAACGGGCTGTCATTGTTTTTTCTTGCGGTGTTCCTTTTTCAAGCAGAAGTTAAAGCCTGCATACACTTGCAGTGTCCCGAAGCCGTTGTTCAATGAGAAATTGTTCCGGTAATAATCGTATGTTCTGCCTACGAATGAAGTACCTGCAAAATATTTGCTGTTGTTGTACACGATACCTACACGCAGGATGAAGTCGATATTGAAGTTTTTGTACCATTCGTCTGTTTCTTCTTCCGCTTTTCTGATGCGTGAGGTTTTGTAGGCTACTGCCGGATTAAGTGACAAGCAGGCAAGGCAGTTGCGTGCAAATACCCAGTTATAGGCATAGCCGAAGTTAAGGCTGATATTGGTGTATTTTATATGATTTACTTTCATGCCCGGATTCATCGTTTCCTGAATGATAGGGGGCAATTGGGTGTAATCAAAATCCAGATTATGCGCAGATACGGAAAATCCGGTAATAAAAGAGCCGGCACTGCGCCGCTGGTTGGTGGACTGGCTGAAAGCGGCAGGATAAGAAAAGCGTCTGTTATTGAATATATAATATAGATTCAACCCTTTCATCTTTACTTTCAGCCCGTTGAAATCTTCAGAATAATCGGTTGGAATACGGTCAGAGAACCCTGTTATTTTGTGTATTTTGTAAGAGTTTCCGGTACGTTTATAAAAAATATCCACACCTAGTTTAGAACTGTAAAGACTGAAGTCGAACTCTCTGCCTCTTTTTTTCCCATTTTTCTTTCCGTAAAGTCCGTCTGCATCAACAGCCCATCCTAGAAAAAGCCAGCGCCAGCCAAAGTAAACGCCTATTTTATTATGTGGTTTTGGTGAGAAACGCAAACGTTGCGGTTCGGGGGTACCGCTTCCTACGGAATAGTATTCGTAATTAGTGAAATGATCGAGCATTAAGGCGTAGTTATATCGATTGGGGCTGATATATGCTGTATCGAAATCGCTGAAATCGAGGAATTTTTTTATTGCTCTTTTGATAATTTCCGAACGTTTATGGACAGTACGGTCAGGTGCAATAAAATTGCTTTCTTTATTTTGGGCAAACAAAGAAAGCATCACCGACATACATATGCAAAAGCAGATTCCTCTTAGCATTCTATTATTGCTTTATTGATACGAAGATAGTGAATTTCCGTTTAATAAAGAGTAGAATACGTCCTTTTCCTTTTTTATTTCCTGAATTTTACATAGGTTTGTAACATCATAACGATACCTTTGTCGCAAAATCTAAAAATACAGTATGTACGCAACCAAAATTCCTAGTGATGAACGTTCTTTGGTACTTCGTTTGATTGAAGGAGAAGAAGATGCTTTTTGTGAGCTTTATGCTGCCTATAAGAATCGTTTGATATACTTTGCTATGCGCTTTTTGAAATCGCGTGAATATGCGGAAGATATTTTTCAGGATGCTTTTACAATAGTGTGGCAGGGACGCCGTTTCATCAATCCGGATGCTTCATTTTCCGCTTATCTGTATACAATCGTGCGAAACCGTATACTGAATCAGCTACGCGATTTGTCTTATCAAGATAAATTAAGGGAACAGATACTTTCACAAGCTGTGAATTATACCAACGAAACAAGAGATGAAATTATAGCAAACGACTTGCGGCAATTTATTTCCTGTGCATTGCAACAGTTGACCCCTCGCCAACGTGAAATATTCGAGATGAGTCGGGAGCAACAAATGTCTCATCGTGAAATAGCTGAAGTATTAGGTATTTCTGTTAATACGGTACAAGAATCCATTTCCATATCATTGAAAACACTGCGTGCTTATTTGGAAAAGAATTCGATAGTAGGTTCTGATTTGATTTTGATTCTTATTTGTTTGAATTTATAAAATGATAAATTCAGGTATTTATTCGACAAAAAATATTGATTTGAACTTGCTTATTTATGTAGAATCACTGACTTTATCTTGTGCTTTTTTGTGTTTTAAGTTGTTGATAATCATGATTTTATTATTAATAAAGGCTTTTGGTTAACAGTGTATATTAAAAAATATTAATCACACCCCAGTCATTCTTTTCTTATGTGTATATCTTAATGTCAAAGGGTTATTTTTAATAATCTTGCTTCATTTAGAATTATATTTTATGAAAAATAGTGAAAATAATAAATCACTGCTGCGTCGTTATTTGGACGATCTGTATACAATGGATGATGCCCGTAAGTTGTTGGATGAGTTACAGACTTCGGAGTATGATACAGATATGCTTCAGGATCTGGCTGCTGAAGTATGGGAAGAAACTTCCCTGCAATCACCGCAGACAGACCTTGAACGCGAACAATATAAAAAAGAGGCGCGACTGTTATTAAAGCGCATAGAGCATAAGAAACGTATGTGGATTCGTCGGGCTGCATTGGCTGTGTCAAGTGTGGCTGCGATGGTTTGTCTTGTATTTGGCAGTATTAGTTACATTCGTTATATAGATAGAACACAGGTATCTTATTTAGAGGCTTCTACTTCTTTTGGCGAACGCAAGGAAGTACAGCTTCCCGATGGTACGACATTGATATTAAACTCTTGTTCGCGTGTTCACTATCCAGATCGTTTTACCGGTAAGGAACGTAGAATAGAACTGGAAGGTGAAGGGTATTTTCGCGTATATCATAATGAGAAGCAGCCTTTCGTAGTGGATACCCGCCACTTCGATGTGCGTGTCTTGGGTACTTGTTTTAATATCAAATCTTATTCTTCGGACGAGGTAGTATCAGTAGATGTGGAAAGTGGTAAAGTCCAGGTTGATTTGCCGGAAGCGATGATGCGTCTACGTGCTAAAGAGCAGGTGCTTATCAATACTGTTTCAGGAGAATATAATAAGAGGCGCGAAGAACGCACTATGGCGGTTTGGCGAAAAGGTAATTTACGTTTCAATAGTACTCCGATACATGATGTGGCTAAAGAATTGGAGCGTATGTATAATTGTCGCATTACTTTTGCTGAGGGACAGAATTTTGACAATCTCATTTCTGGTGAACATGATAATAAGAGTTTGGACGCTGTATTACAGGCTGTGGAGTATACAAGCGGTATTCATTACAAGAGAATGGGGAATATGATTCAGCTCTATAAATAGTGAAAAAATATAAAATACACCCCTGTCTTTGAGAACTACAGTGTATTATATTTGTATTGTTAAACATTAGTCTATATCGGATATGAAACCACCATCTTAATCTGCCAAAAAATAGGAGCTATCTCTCAGAGCAGCCCCTATACTAGTAATCCGGACAGATATTCATTCGTTTCGACCCGTGTGAATAGCGTCTCGTGTATTACAAACCTTTGTTTTAAATAATTTATTACAATTACTAAAACGCACAAATTTATGAATAATCTTCCTAATACAAAAAGGAAATCTGAAAATGTACATTCATTTTTAGCTTTTTTACTTTTCATATGCTTTTCATTTACAAGTTATTATATACAGGCGCAAGAAGTGAAGGGCATAACATTAAATGTTCAGAACGAAACGGCAGAAAATGTCTTTAATCAATTGAGTATACAAACAGGACTGAAGTTTTTCTATGATCAAGAAATTGTTAATTCAGCTCCCCGCATTACCCTCAAAGTATCAAGTGCCTCTCTACAGGATGTTTTGGAGCGTATTACTTTACAGACAAAATTGTATTTCAATAGGGATAATCATACAATATCTGTTGGTAAACAGAAAACCGGACAAGGCACTTCGAAAGGTATAAAACTGAGAAATATCAAGGGAAGAGTTGTCGATCAAGATGGTGAACCTATCATTGGTGCCAGTGTATTGGTAAAAGGCACTACTAATGGTGTAATTACTGATATGGATGGAAATTATAATTTGATAGATGTGCCGGAAAATGCATTACTTGCCTTTTCATATATCGGTTATCAGACAGTAGAGTTGAAAGCCAATGGCAAAGGACTTGATAAAATAATGATGAAAGAGGATAATGAATTGCTGGATGAAGTTGTAGTAGTAGGATATGGTGTACAGAAGAAGCGCGATGTGACAACTGCTATTGCCAGTATACGTGCCAGTGATTTGAAAGGACAGCCTGTAACTTCTATGGCTGAAGCAATGGTTGGCAAAATGCCGGGTGTACAAGTTTCACAATCTACAGGTGCACCGGGTTCTTCTTTACAAATTAAGGTGCGCGGTACAGGTACTATTACTGCTGGAACATCACCGTTGTATGTAGTAGATGGAGTACCTCTTGCCAAAGAGCAACTGAATACTTTCAACATGAATGATGTGGAGTCTATTGAGGTTCTGAAAGATGCTTCCTCTTCTGCTATTTATGGGTCGCGAGGCTCTAATGGCGTAGTGCTGATTACTACCAAGAAAGGACAGGAAGGACGAGCTACGGTTTCTTATAATGGATATTATGGTTGGCAGACTGTATCTAAAAAAATAGATATGCTGAACGCTTACGAATATGCCGATTTGGTAAACGACGCTCGAAATAATACCTATGTAGATAAAATGGAAGCGGTAAACCGTAAACGTATCGCTCAAAATAAACAGCCTTTGGCCTTTAGTATTACTGATAGTAATGCCATACGTTTACAAAATACCGGTAATGATTATAATACGATTGTTCCGGTTGAAATCTTACCTTATCTAAGGGGTGAAAAGGGATTGGTTGATACAGATTGGCAAGACGAGATTTTTCGTACGGCAGGTATGCAGAATCATTCTGTTTCGGTATCTGGTGGAAGTCAGAAGATAAAATATTATGCTTCTGTAGATTACTTGTCACAAGACGGTGTAATTATTAACAGTGATTTTACGAGATATAGTTCTCGTTTTAATCTGGATGTTACTGAAGGTATTTTTAAGTTTGGGCTCTCTTTAAATCCGTCTGTAACGATAGAGAATGCAGTGAACTCTGATGGTGCTTATAATAAGGATGGTGGTGGCATTATTGCTTCAGCTTTGCATAGTGCTCCTATATTTCCTGTTTACAATGCTGATGGTTCTTTTTGTTTTGCACAGAATGCTTGGAGTCCGAATACCCAGACGATACTAGAGGATGGTTCTGTTAAAAAAGGAAATAGCCAAACTCAAGTGTGGAATCCGGTAGCATTGGCTTTGTTGCAAAAGGATGAAACAAAAGCTTCCCGTATATTTGGTAATGTTTATGGAGAAGTAGCTTTTATGCCCGAATTAAAATATCGTGCAAATTTTGGTATAGATATTTACAACAGCTCACAAGATACATTTCGTCCATCTACTATTCCTGTTGCCAATACGGAAGGTAATCCGGAATCTGAGCCTGAAGCAACAGCCAAAACGGCTAAGATGTATAATTGGTTGTTTGAGCAAACTGTAACCTATAATAAGGATATTAAAGGGCATTCTATTTCTGCGTTGGCAGGGTGGACTATGCAATATCAGCGCGATGAGAGTACATACGCTTTTGCTAATGGATTTATAACAAATAATGTGCCTACTCTGAATGCCGGTACTGTAACGCGCGGAGACTCTCATGCTTCTGAGTGGGCTTTGCTTTCAGGACTTGCTAGAGTCCAATATAATTATAAGGGTAAATATATGGTTACTGGAGCACTTCGTGCAGATGGTGCCTCTCGTTTTGGTAAGGATAATCGTTGGGGGTGGTTCCCTTCGGTATCGGCGGGATGGCGTTTAACGGAAGAGCCTTTTATGAAATCATTGACCTTTATTGATGATTTGAAACTTCGTGCCAGTTATGGTTTGACGGGTAATTTCCGTATTCCCAATTATGGGGCTCAGGGAGAAGTTGCTTATTACAGCTATGTATTAGGTGGGAATAGTGCAGATGTTGTTAAGGGAGCTGCCCCCAAGAGTATGCCTAATCCTGAACTACATTGGGAGAAGACAGCTCAAGTTAATATTGGTTTTGATGCATCATTATTTAAAAACCGTCTGACTTTGGGTTTGGACTTATACAATAGTAATACTTATGATTTATTATTGGATGTTCCGGTTCCGATGACAACAGGGTATAAAACTCGTCTGGAAAATATTGGTAAAGTCAATAACAAAGGTGTGGAATTTAATATTGCTACCAACCAGAAGATGGGTGATTTTAATTGGAGTGTATATTTTAATATTTCGAAAAACATCAATGAAGTAAAGGAGCTCGGGCCTGGTAATGCAGATATAATTTCTTCCGGTTCAGTGAGTAATGCTTATTTTATAACCCGTGTAGGTGAGCCTATTGGAAGTTATTATTTACCTGTAGTAGAGGGAGTTTTCAAGAATCAGGAAGAAGTGGATGCAACCTTGCACTATATGGATTCTCCAACAAACTACGGTTTGGCAGACACGAAACCCGGAGACTTCAAGTTTAAAGATGTGAATGGTGATAAAGTGCTTGATATCTCAGATACAGACCGTGCTATTGTAGGTAATTATATGCCGGACTTTACTTACGGCTTTGGTGCAACGTTAGCTTGGAAAGGTATTGACTTTGGCATCGTATTTCAGGGTGTTCAAGGAAATGAAATCTTGAATCTTTCTCGGCGCTATTTTTATAATCATGAAGGGAATATGAATAATTATAAGGGTGCTTTAAACCGTTGGAAGTCGGAAGATGAGCCGGGAAGTGGAATGAACGTGCGTGCCAATCGTGTTAGCAAAGGACAGAATGGTACTACATCTACTTGGCATGTAGAGGATGGTTCGTATTTACGTATCAAGAATATTTCATTAGGATATACATTACCTGAAAATTGGATAAAGAAGGTTTATTTAAAATCTGCTCGTATCTATTGCTCACTCCAAAATCCATTTACATTCACTCACTATGAAGGTTATAATCCAGAAGTTTCCAATCGTAGTGCAGTGACTACCAATGGTGAGGATTATGGGGTTTATCCGTTGGCAAGAACCACCTCTATAGGTGTTAACCTTACGTTTTAATCTTAAAAATACTATAATATGAAAAAAATAATAATATCTATTTTTACAGCGATTGCTCTTTCTGGTTGTAATGATTTTATAGATTTGAAACCTGTTGATTTTCCTACAGAGGAAACTTTTTATACGGATGTCAAGGGATTAGAAGGGGCTATTATTGGTATTTATGATGAGTTGCAATCGAGTGATCAATATGGTTCTAAGTTCATGACTTTAATGGAAGTTCGGGGGGATAATGTTAAGAATGACAATTCTGGTGCCAGTGGTGGTATTACCTATCAAATAGAGGTATTTACCGAAACTCCGGCTAATTCCAATTTGTCGGGTGCATGGCTTTCTTTATATAAGACTATTTATCGTTGTAATCTTGTACTCCAAAATATGGAGAAAGTACAAATGACTGAAGAACAACGAACGCAAATAGCAGGACAGGCTTCTTTTGTACGTGCATTGTGTTACTTTAATCTAGTGCGTTTATGGGGAGAGGTTCCTATTATTACAAAAACGCAGACTGTAGCTGAAGCACGTAACAACAAGCGTTCTCCTGTTAGTGAGGTTTATGACTTGATTATCAAAGACCTGATTGTAGCTAAAGGTTTGCCGGAAGTGTGGGATGAATCAGAGCGAGGGCGTGCTACATCTTATGCAGCACGTGCTTTGTTGGCAAAAGTATATTTATACATGAAAAACTATCAAGAAGTGATTAATGAATTGACTTCTGTAGTTGCTGATATCAATGCTAAGCGGAATTTATCTTTGGTACCTATGCCTCAAACTTTTCCTAATAATTTAAAGACTAGTAAAGATATAATTTTTGCAGTCCAGTATCTGAAAGGTGGTGTAGGAGAATCCGTTCATCAGAATAATCGATATAGAAATAATGATAACGGTAATATAATATCTTTGGAACAGGCTGAATTTGAAAATAATGACGATAATCGGAAAGCGTTAGTAGCTCCAACGGGAAGCGGTCAGCGGCCGGGTAAATTCGATGCTCCCGCAACAAATAATGAAACAAGTGCGGATTTCCCTGTTATGCGTTGTGCCGAAGTGATGTTGATGTACGCAGAAGCTGCCAATGAACTTTCTGCCATTCCTACACAGGAAGCTTTGGATGCTTTAAATGCAGTTCGTATTAATGCTAATCTCATGGGAAAGACATTAGAAGAGCTATCTACAAAAGAAATTTTTCGTCAGGCTGTATATAAAGAACGGCGTTTGGAATTGGCTTTGGAATGTGACCGTTGGTTTGATATCGTACGTACCGGACAAATGACTACTGTATTTCCGGGAATAGCTGCTTATCGTCAGTTATATCCGATTCCTCAGACAGAAATAGAGAATGTCAGTGATAAGGGCGGCTGGCAGAATGAAGGGTATACGGTTGAGTAATTAATAAACTATCCTGGAGAGATAACTCTCCAGGCTTTTAAAAATAATAGAAATGAAAAAAATATATATATTATTGTATGCTGTCTTTGTTGCATTGCAACTTTCAGCACAAGATCATGTTGCGCAGATTCGTGAAAAGCTGATGAGTCGCGATTCGACTTCTGTAATTGTAGTGGCTCATCGTGGAGATTGGCGTAATTTTCCTGAAAATTCGTTGGAAGCAATAGATAACGCTATTAAAATGGGAGTAGACATTGTTGAGTTGGATGTTAAGAAAACGAAAGACGGCGAACTGATTCTTATGCACGACCGCACATTGGATCGTACTACTACCGGAAAAGGATTGGTTTCTGAAAACACATTGAGTGATATTCGTAAGTTGAATTTGAGAAATGGTTGTAATATCCGTACTATTCACAAAGTGCCGACTTTGGAAGAGGCATTGTTGCATGCTAAAGGAAAAATCATGATAAATTTGGATCAGGCAGACCTTTACTTTGATCAGATTTATGAGCTTATGAAGAAAACCGGAACTACCAAACAAATTATAATGAAAGGGAGAAGACCGGTTGCCGAAGTGAAGAAACAATTTGGTGATTATTTGGAAGATGTAATTTATATGCCGATTGTTGACCTTGATGCTTCTGGAGCCGAGAAACACATAGAGGCTTTTATTAAAGATATGTCTCCAGTTGCTTTTGAGTTACTATTTGTAAAAGATACAAACTTGCTTCCTAAAAAACTTGCAACTACCCTGAATGGACGTTCTCTAATTTGGTATAATACTTTATGGGATACAATGGCTGGCGGGCATGATGATGATATGTCTTTGCAGAATCCGGATTCAGGTTATGGCTACTTAATTGATACATTAGGATGCCGTATCATTCAAACTGACAGGCCTGCTTACTTGCTGGACTATTTACGGAAAAGAAAACTGCATGATTGAGATGTAAGGGTTACTTAAAAGTATGTTGAAGAATATAATAAACTTTTACAGGGTTTCACAACCGAAACCCTGTAATGAAGAATCTTTGTCCGAACAGAAACAGCGTTTGAAACGTTTTCAGTGGTCTACTTTTCTTGCTGCTACACTTGGTTATGGCATGTATTATGTTTGTCGTTTGAGCCTGAATGTCGTAAAGAAACCGATTGTAGATGAGGGCGTTTTCTCGGAAACAGAATTGGGCATTATCGGTGCTGTGCTGTTCTTTACCTATGCTGTAGGTAAGTTTATGAACGGTTTTCTTGCTGACCGTAGCAATATCAATCGTTTTATGTCGACCGGTTTGCTGGTGACTGCTTTGGTGAACCTCTGTTTGGGATTTGTACATTCTTTTATTCTGTTTGCCGTTCTTTGGGGTATCAGCGGATGGTTTCAGTCTATGGGTGCTGCTTCTTGTGTGGTCGGCTTGTCCCGTTGGTTCACGGACAAGAAACGTGGTTCTTTTTACGGCTTTTGGAGTGCGAGTCACAACATCGGTGAGGCAATGACTTTCATTATCGTAGCCTCTATTGTAAGTGCACTGGGATGGCGTTACGGTTTTCTGGGTGCTGGCCTTGTCGGTCTGATTGGCGCTTTGGTAGTCTGGCGTTTTTTCCATGATACTCCTCAGAGCAAGGGACTTCCTGCTGTCAATGCTCCTGAAAAGAAAAAGGAGATGGATGCTTTAGAGACGGAGGAGTTCAATCGTGCTCAAAAAGCGGTATTGAGAAACCCGGCTATTTGGATACTTGCACTTAGTAGTGCTTTCATGTACATCAGCCGCTATGCGGTAAATAGCTGGGGTGTTTTCTATCTGCAGGCTGAGAAGGGCTATTCTACGTTGGATGCCAGTTTCATTATTTCTATAAGTTCGGTATTCGGCATTGTAGGAACAATGTTTTCTGGCGTTATCTCAGATAGGTTTTTTGGCGGTCGTCGCAATATTCCTGCCTTGATTTTCGGTTTGATGAATGTGTTTGCTCTATGTCTTTTCCTGCTTGTTCCGGGTGTACATTTTTGGATGGATGCTTTAGCGATGATTCTCTTTGGCCTGGGTATCGGTGTGCTAATTTGCTTTCTGGGTGGATTAATGGCTGTGGATATTGCTCCTCGCAATGCTTCGGGTGCAGCTTTGGGAGTGGTAGGTATTGCCAGTTATATCGGAGCAGGTTTGCAGGATGTGATGAGCGGTGTATTGATTGAGGGTAATAAACGCCTCGTTGATGGTGTAGAAGTTTATGATTTTACGTATATCAATTGGTTTTGGATAGGTGCGGCATTGTTGTCTGTTCTGTTGGCGTTGTTAGTATGGAATGCAAGAAGTAAAGAGTAATATATTCTGTAATATTGGTAACAGTGTGAAATCGGAAAAACTTAACCGCTTATTCCGATTTTACACTGTTTTTTGTATTCTTACTAATATTCCATTTTAAAGATTTCGTATCTTTGTGAAAAGTATTGTGAATGAAAAACAGATGTAAAGGTATTATGGATTTTCATAGGATATATCTGTTAATAACAGTTGTACTATCTGGTTTAGTTGCCGCTCGTGCACAAGTCGCCTTAATAAGGTAATGTATATGTATAACGATTTACAAGGCTATACAGAAAGATATGATGTGGCAGAAGAGTTGTGAAAGAAATATATAATAAAGATATCGTATGAAGAAGATTATCAACCCATGGAAAAACATGGAAGGTTATAATTGTTTTGGCTGTTCTCCCGATAATGAGGCAGGTGTAAGAATGGAATTCTATGAAGACGGCGATGAGATAGTAAGTATCTGGAAACCCCGTCCGGAGTATCAGGGGTGGTTGAATACGTTGCATGGGGGTATCCAGTCCGTATTGCTGGATGAAATTTGCGGTTGGGTGGTGTTCCGTAAGTTGCAGACCGGAGGAGTGACCTCCAAAATGGAGACTCGTTTTCGTAAATCCATATCTACCAATGATACACACTTGGTGTTACGGGCATCGTTGCGTGAGCAGAAACGTAATATTGCCGTTATAGAAGCAAGATTGTATAACAGCATGGGCGAACTCTGTACGGAGGCTACATGTACCTATTTTACTTTCCCGCAGGAAAAGGCGGAAAAGGAAATGTGTTTTCATCATTGTGATGTAGAACCGGATGAAATCTTACCTCTTGTTTGATGAAAATGAAAGAAAAATCAAACTTTTTGTGATAATTCCTTGTTTGTTTAAAACAAATCGTTTACATTTGTCGCATTAGAAATAGAAAAAGTATGAAAAATATCGTTGCACATCATCACCATTATTATCCTGAGGAATAATCCGGTGGGCGTATGAGGATATGTGCATAACGAAGAACATATAATGAACGAGGCTTACCGAACATTGGTAAACCTCGTTTTTTTATTTGCAAACCATAAATATAAATAATATCATGTTAAGAATTGCAGTACAGGCCAAAGGCCGTCTTTTTGACGAAACAATGTCGTTCCTTGAAGAATCGGATATTAAACTAAGCGCAACGAAACGCACGTTACTGGTACAGTCTTCCAACTTTCCTTTGGAAGTATTGTTTTTGCGCGATGATGATATTCCGCAAACAGTAGCTACGGGAGTTGCCGATTTGGGCATTGTCGGTGAAAACGAGTTCATGGAAAAGGCGGAAGATGCTGAGATTGTAAAGCGTTTGGGATTCAGCAAATGCCGTCTGTCATTGGCCTTGCCTAAGGATATTGAATATACGGGGCCGCAGTGGTTTGAGGGTAGGAAGATTGCCACTTCGTATCCCGGCATTCTTTCCCGATACCTTAAAGAACAGGGGGTGAGAGCGGAAATACACGTGATTACCGGTTCGGTAGAGGTCTCTCCGGGGATTGGCCTGGCTGATGCGATTTTTGATATTGTAAGTTCCGGCTCTACTTTGGTGAGCAACCGCCTGAAAGAAGTAGAAGTAGTGATGAAATCCGAGGCTCTGTTGATTGGCAACAAGAATATGAGTGAGGAGAAGAAGGAGATTCTGGATGAATTGTTGTTCCGTATGAATGCGGTAAAGACAGCGGAAGACAAGAAATACGTGCTGATGAACGCGCCGAAAGATAGACTGGATGAAATTATTGCCGTACTTCCGGGTATGAAGAGCCCTACGGTGATGCCGTTGGCGCAAGAGGGCTGGTGCTCCGTACATACAGTGCTGGATGAAAAATGTTTCTGGGAGATTATCGGTAAATTGAAGGCATTGGGAGCGGAAGGTATTCTGGTTTTGCCGATTGAAAAAATGATACTTTAAATGTTAATGGTATGAATTTAATTACTAATCCTGATAAATCTCAGTGGGCGGAATTGCTGAAACGTCCGGTGATGAATACGGAAAACCTTTTTGATACGGTACGGGCTATTATAGACCGTGTAAAAACGGAAGGCGACCGTGCCGTATTGGAATACGAAGAAAAATTTGATAAAGTGGCTCTGACCGCATTGGCTGTGACGGAAGCGGAGCAGGCGGAAGCGGAAGCGTTGGTAGGCGAGGAATTGAAAAAAGCCATTCGTCTGGCCAAACGGAATATAGAGACGTTTCATGCGGCACAACGCTTCGAAAGTAAACGGGTAGAGACTCAGCCGGGAGTTACTTGTTGGCAGAAGGCAGTTGCCATAGAGAAAGTCGGGTTGTATATCCCCGGTGGAACAGCACCGCTCTTTTCCACCGTGCTGATGCTGGCAGTTCCAGCCAGGATTGCAGGATGTAAGGAGATAGTGCTTTGCACGCCTCCGGGCAAAGATGGAAAAGTACACCCCGCCGTTTTGTTTGCAGCTAAGGTGGCGGGAATAAACCGTATTTTCAAAGCCGGTGGTGTGCAAGCTATTGCAGCAATGGCTTATGGAACGGAAAGCGTGCCGAAAGTATATAAGATATTTGGCCCGGGCAATCAATACGTAACGGCTGCCAAACAGTTGGTGAGCTTGCGTGATGTAGCTATTGATATGCCCGCCGGTCCTTCGGAAGTAGAGGTACTGGCGGATGAAACAGCCAATCCGTCTTTTGTAGCTGCCGACTTGCTGAGCCAGGCAGAGCATGGGGCAGACAGTCAGGCGATACTGATTACCACTTCCCCGGCATTACAGCAGGCTGTGAAAGAAGAAGTGGAGCGTCAATTGGCTTTGTTGCCCCGTAAAGAGATTGCGGAAAAGTCTCTTGCCAATAGTAAACTGATTGTTGTGCGCAATATGGACGAAGCTATCGAACTGACCAATTCCTATGCACCGGAGCATCTCATTATCGAAACAGCGGATTATATGTCCGTTGCGGAGCGGGTGGTTAATGCCGGTTCGGTATTTTTGGGCTCTCTGACTCCGGAAAGTGCAGGAGATTATGCTTCGGGCACTAACCATACGCTGCCCACCAATGGCTATGCCAAAGCTTATAGCGGTGTCAGCCTTGATAGCTTTATACGTAAGATTACTTTCCAGGAAATTAAGCCGGAAGGAATACGCATTATTGGCCCTGCTATAGAGGAAATGGCAGCCAGCGAGCATTTGGATGCGCATAAGAATGCGGTAACTGTCAGACTTGATAAATTGAGAGTTGAAAATTAAAAATCATACTTTATCATTGATAATTCATAATCCGTAAATTAACTCTTTCTGTCCATGAGAACCTTAGAAGAACTTACCCGACCGAATATCCGGCGTTTGAAACCTTACTCTTCGGCACGCGATGAATATAATGGCGCTGCCGCATCCGTTTTTCTCGATGCAAATGAAAATCCGTACAATATGCCGCACAACCGCTATCCGGACCCGATGCAGCGGGAGCTAAAGAAAGAACTGTCGAAGGTAAAGAAAATCTCCCCCGAACGCATATTTCTGGGAAATGGCAGTGATGAGGCAATAGACCTTGTATTTCGCGCTTTTTGCGAACCGCGTATAGACAATGTCGTTGCTATAGACCCTACGTACGGCATGTATCAGGTATGTGCCGAAATAAATGATGTGGAGTACCGCAAGGTACTGTTAGACGAGGATTTTCAATTTTCGGCAGATAAGTTGCTGGCGGCTGCAGATGAACATACGAAACTGATTTTTCTTTGTTCTCCCAATAATCCCACAGGAAACGATTTGCCTCGGAGTGAGATTGAGAAAATCATCCGCGAATTCGACGGGCTGGTGATATTGGATGAGGCTTATAACGATTTTTCAGAGGCGCCTTCTTTTTTGGATGAACTGGACAAATATCCTAATCTGATTGTATTGCAAACTTTCTCCAAAGCATGGGGGTGTGCTGCCATACGCTTGGGCATGGCTTTTGCTTCGCAGGAAATCATTTCGATTTTCAGCAAGATAAAGTATCCTTATAATGTAAACCAGCTGACTCAGAAACAAGCGATGGAGATGTTGTACCGTTATTATGAAATAGAGCGTTGGGTAAAAACATTGAAAGAAGAACGTGAGAATCTGGAAAACGAATTTGTGAAACTGCCTTGTACGGTGAAAATATTTCCTTCGGATGCAAACTTTTTTCTGGTCCGTGTGACGGATGCGGTGAAGATTTATAATTATCTGGTGGCTGAAGGCATCATTGTGCGTAACCGTAACTCCGTATCGCTTTGCGGAAACTGTCTGCGGGTAACGGTAGGTACGAGAAACGAGAATGAAAGGCTGGTTGAGGCGTTGGAGAAATATAAAGTATAAAGTAGTAGGGTATGAAGAAAGTACTTTTCATAGATCGTGACGGGACGTTGGTTATAGAGCCGCCCGTAGATTATCAATTGGATTCGTTGGAGAAACTGGAGTTTTATCCGAAAGTAATGCGTAATCTTGGTTTTGTCCGTAGCAGGCTGGATTTTGAGTTCGTTATGGTTACCAATCAGGACGGGTTGGGTACGGCATCTTTTCCGGAAGAAACTTTTTGGCCGGCGCATAACCTGATGATGAAGACGTTGGAAGGTGAGGGAATTGCCTTCGATGATATTTGCATAGACCGTAGCATGCCCGAAGACAATGCGCCAACCCGCAAGCCGCGTACCGGTATGCTGACGAAATATCTCGACAATCCTGAATACGATTTGGCAAATAGTTTTGTGATAGGCGACCGTGCTACGGATGTGGAGTTGGCTAAGAATCTGGGATGCCGTGCTATCCTCTTACAGGAAGATACGAATATGCTGAAACCGAAATCGGCCGGTGGTGAAGCTGCGTGTGAGGGCTTGGAGGACGTCTGTGTTTTGGCAACAAAGGATTGGGATAAGGTCGCCGAATTTCTTTTTGCCGGTGAGCGGAAAGCGGAAGTGCGCCGTACCACGAAAGAAACGGATATTTACGTGGCTGTAAATTTAGACGGTAACGGTCATTGTGATATTCATACCGGACTTGGTTTCTTCGATCATATGCTGGAACAGATAGGCAAGCATGGCGGCATGGATTTGACCATTCACGTAAAAGGTGATTTGGAAGTAGACGAGCATCATACAATAGAGGATACCGCCCTCTCTTTGGGTGAGTGCCTGTATCAGGCATTGGGCAGTAAGCGCGGCATAGAACGTTACGGCTATGCACTGCCTATGGACGATTGTCTGTGTCAGGTATGTCTGGATTTTGGAGGACGTCCCTGGCTGGTATGGGATGCCGCGTTCAAGCGCGAGAAAATAGGAGAGATGCCTACGGAAATGTTCCTGCATTTCTTTAAGTCATTAAGCGATGCAGCCAAGATGAACCTTAACATCAAGGCGGAAGGGCAGAATGAGCATCATAAGATAGAGGGAATCTTCAAAGCACTGGCAAGAGCCTTGAAGATGGCGGTGAAACGCGATATTTATCACTATGAATTGCCAAGCTCAAAAGGGGTACTTTAGTGTTTGACTCGGGACTGAGTCATTATTAACCGTCCGCAAACGAACAGGGGGAGTGTCCGATTTCGGACACTCCCCCTTGCGTAATACTTTCCTGCCTGCTTGGCACACTCTTTGCTTTTCTGTCAACGACAATTTTAAAGACCGAACATGAAAAAGAATATTTTACTTGCCGCTTGTTTTGGGATATCACTGTTTGCCTCGGCACAGAATGATACTTTGACGCACGAACGTGAAATCACTTTAGCGGAAGCCATTGCACTGGCGCGTACCCAATCTGTAGATGCTGCCGTGGCGCTCAACGAATTGAAGACAGCCTATTGGGAATACCGTACTTTCCGTGCAGACCTGTTGCCCGAAATAAATTTTACGGGAACATTGCCCAATTATAATAAGTCGTACAGCACCTATCAGAACTCGGACGGTTCCTATAGCTTTGTCCGTAACAATACATTGGGGTTGTCCGGTGCACTTTCCATTGACCAGAACATTTGGTTCACAGGCGGTAAGTTGTCGCTGGCTTCTTCTCTCGATTACATCAAGCAGTTGGGCTCCGGCGGCGACAAACAGTTTATGTCCGTGCCCGTAAGCCTTGAATTGACGCAACCTATATTCGGCGTGAACAGTTTGAAGTGGAACCGCCGTATCGAACCTGTCCGGTATGCAGAGGCAAAGGCTGCCTTTATTTCGGCAACGGAGCAGGTAACGATGAAGACCATTACTTATTTTTTCGAGTTATTGCTGGCAAAGGAAGCGCTTGCCACGGCGCAGCAAAACAAAGCAAACTCAGACCGGCTTTACGAAGTGGCCATTGCCAAACGGAAAATGGGACAGATTTCGGAAAACGACTTGCTGCAACTCAAGCTGAACTCTCTGCAAGGCAAAGCCGATGTAACCGAAGCCGAAAGCACTTTGAACGCCAAGATGTTTCAGCTACGTTCGTTTCTCGGCGTGTCGGAGAGCGAGGGGCTGAATCCTGTTATACCTGCTTCCGTTCCTGGTATTAAAATGGACTACGACCGTGTTCTGAACAAAGCTTTGGAACGCAACTCGTTTGCCCAGAATATACGTCGCCGCCAGTTAGAAGCCGATTATGAAGTGGCTACGGCACGTGGAAATTTAAGGAGTATAGACTTGTTTGCCAGCGTTGGCTATACCGGACAAAACTATGAGTTCTCATCTGCCTATCAGGATCTGCTGGACAACCAGATTGTCAAGGTCGGTGTAAAAATACCTATCCTCGATTGGGGAAAACGTCGCGGCAAGGTGAGGGTAGCCAAGAGCAACCGCGAAGTGGTACTTTCCAAAATCCGCCAGGAACAAATGGACTTCAATCAGGACATTTTCCTGCTGGTGGCAAACTTCAACAACCAAGCCCAGCAGTTGGAAATAGCCGAAGAGGCGGACCAGATAGCCGAAAAACGTTACAAGACCAGTGTAGAGACTTTTATGATTGGTAAAATAAGTACCCTTGACCTCAACGATGCGCAGAACTCCAAAGACGAAGCCCGGCAAAAGCACATCTCCGAACTTTATTATTATTGGTATTACTTCTATCAACTCCGTAGCCTGACCCTTTGGGATTTTGAACGGAACATGGAGTTGGAAGCCGACTTTGAAGATATAATCAAAGGCTGATGCCGGTAGAAATTATGCCGATTTGTACGATTATAAAGGAAATAACAAAAAAATGGTGCAAATCTGTATGACCTGTGGCTAAAAAACTTACTTTTGCAAGTAACAAACTACAAAATACTATGATACTGATAGTCGATGATGATAGTGCCGTACGTTCTTCACTTAGTTTTATGCTGAAGCGTGCCGGTTATGAGGTAAAAACAGCACCGGGACCCCGTGAGGCGATGGATATAGTTCGTGCAGAATCTCCCGCACTGATATTGATGGATATGAACTTTACACTTTCCACTACCGGAGAGGAGGGGCTTACGCTGTTGAAACAGGTAAAGGTCTTCCGTCCCGATGTTCCCGTTATACTGATGACGGCATGGGGAAGCATCCAACTTGCCGTGCAGGGGATGCAGGCGGGGGCTTTTGACTTTATTACCAAACCGTGGAACAATGCCGCCCTTTTGCAGCGTATCGAAACCGCCTTGGAACTGAGTGCCGCTCCGAAAGAAGTGCCGGAAGAGCAGGCGGAGGGTTTGAACCGCAGTCACATCATCGGAAAATCGCAAGGACTGATGGAGGTGCTGCATACCGTAGCCCGCATAGCCCGTACCAACGCTTCCGTACTCATTACCGGCGAGAGTGGTACAGGTAAGGAACTGATAGCCGAAGCTATCCATATCAACAGTCAGCGCACCAGACAGCCTTTTGTGAAAGTCAATCTCGGCGGTATCTCGCAGAGTCTGTTCGAGAGCGAGATGTTCGGTCATAAGAAGGGCGCTTTTACCGATGCAAGTGCCGACCGTATAGGGCGTTTTGAACTGGCAAACAAAGGAACTATCTTTCTGGACGAAATAGGCGACTTGGATTTGTCCTGCCAGGTTAAACTATTGCGTGTGCTTCAGGACCAGACGTTTGAGGTGCTGGGCGACAGCCGCCCGCGCAAAGTGGATGTGCGTGTTGTCTCCGCCACCAATGCCGATTTGCGCAAAATGGTTGCCGAACGCACATTCCGCGAAGACCTTTTCTACCGTATCAATCTGATAACCGTAAAACTGCCCGCCTTGCGCGAACGCCGTGAGGATATTCCCTTGTTGGCACGTCACTTTGCCGACCGTCAGGCTGCCGTAAACGGCTTGCCGCGTACCGAATTTTCAGCGGATGCGCTGAACTTCCTTTCCCGTTTGCCTTATTCGGGTAATATCCGCGAATTGAAAAACCTGGTGGAGCGTACCATTCTTGTCAGTGGAAAACAAACCCTGGATGCTTCTGATTTTGAATCGCAGTACCAACGCCACGACGAACCTGCAAAAGCCGCAGATGGCACTTCCTTTGCCGGCATGACGCTGGATGAAATAGAACGGCAAACTATCCTGCAAGCCTTAGAACAGCATAAAGGCAATCTTAGTCAGGTTGCATTGGCACTGGGCATCAGCAGGGCTGCTCTATACAGACGGCTGGAAAAATATAAAATAGCGATTAGTGATTAGGGTTTAGCGATAAGTGTTGAGTCATTTAAATCTTGACCGTTAGTTGTCGCCCTACCAGCCCCTAATCGTTAATCACTACCCGCTAATCATTAACCCCTAATCGCTAATCGTTAATCACTAACCCCTAATCCCTACCTCACGTGCGTATTAAATTTTATTTTTTTATTCTTGTATTGTTTTTGCTTGGGCTGGGTGGAGCGTTGATATATTTGGCAGGCAAAATGCAGACCACGCATCTATATGTTGTGGAGGGTATTATTGTATTCATACTGCTCTATCTGGCGGTGTTCTATCGTAAGATTGTCAAGCCGATGAGTACGATAGGAAGCGGTATGGAGTTGTTGCGCGAGCAGGATTTCAGCAGCCGGCTCAGCAGGGTGGGGCAGTATGAGGCCGACCGTATTGTGAACGTTTTCAACCGTATGATGGAACAACTCAAGAATGAGCGTCTGCGTATGCGCGAGCAGAACCATTTTCTTGATTTGCTGATTCAGGCATCGCCTATGGGGGTTGTCATTATGACGTTGGACGGTGAGGTGTCACAACTCAATCCGATGGCTGTAAAGATGCTGGGCGTTCGTCTGGAAGAGGCGCAGAACAGGAAACTGGATAAAATTGATTCGCCTTTGGCGGAAGAGCTGGCATCCATTCCTAAAGAAACGACTTCCGTGGTGCGGTTGAACGATGCGAATATCTACAAGTGTACTCATTCTTCGTTTATAGACAGGGGGTTCAAGCATCCTTTCTTCCTGATAGAGCGCATGACGGATGAAGTGATGAAAGCGGAAAAGCGTGCATACGAAAAGGTTATCCGTATGATTGCCCACGAGGTGAACAATACCACTGCCGGCATTACCTCTACCTTGGATACGGTGGAGCAGGCTCTTTCTACGGAAGAAAATATGGAAGACATTTGCGAGGTGATGCGCGTGTGTACGGAGCGCTGTTTCTCTATGAGCCGTTTCATTACCCGTTTTGCCGATGTGGTGAAGATACCCGAACCTACGGTAGCGCAGGTTCAACTGAACGAATTGGTATCCATGTGCAAGCGTTTTATGGAGGGAATGTGCAATGACCGCAACATTATTCTCCGCTTGGAATGCGACCCCGAAGTAGGGCAGGTGCGCCTGGATGCTTCGCTGTTCGAGCAGGTTTTGGTAAATATCATTAAGAATGCTGCCGAAAGTATAGAGAGCGCCGGAGAAGCGGCAGGCAAGCAGGGCGAAATAACGGTAAGGACCACTGCCCCCGCTCTTATAGAAATCGTAGACAATGGTCCCGGAATCAGCAAAGAGACCGAAGCTAAACTCTTCAGTCCCTTCTTCTCCACCAAGCCGAACGGGCAGGGGATTGGCCTGGTGTTTATCAGGGAAGTGCTGAGCCGTCACGGTTGTGCATTCTCCCTGCGCACATACAATGACGGATTGACCCGCTTCCGAATCTTGTTTAATTGAGAATTCCCAATTCTCAACTTCTGTTTTTCCTCCATTCTTCTGCGTACTCATCCAATATCCGCTTGATTCCCTGGCCGATTGTAATATAATCACTCTCGTTCAGATTGGCAAGGGAAGCACGTACGCTCCATTCGGGTCCGTCGAAGCCGCCACCGTTCAGAAGCACTAAAGATGTTTCCTGAGCAAGGCGGAATACTACGTTCAGCGGACTGTACGTTTTTTTGAGGTATTCCACAAACTTCTCTCCATAGAACTTTTCGGCCCATACCAGCATGTCTATTTCCGTATAATAGCCTACCCGTAAGGGGTCTTCCACTAACGTAAACCCGGTATTGTCCCAAAGAGCCTGCAAGCGGCGCCGGATAATTTCCTGCATTTTCTGCTTGTAGCTGTTCTCTTTGTCCAGCAGGGCAAAGGCGGCGAATAAGCTCATCTGCATCTGTTGAGGCAATGAAAGTCCTGCCGTATGGTTCAAGGCTATCTGACGGCTGTCCGCTACCATGCGGTCTATGAACTTCAATTTTTCGGGATGCAGGGTCAGCGTGGCATAGCGGCGGTTGAGGGCTTCGCGCTTCTCTTTCGGCAATCGGGATATTTGTCTGTCGAATACATTGTATTCGTGCAGCGCTATGACGGCATTGCGCCAGCCGGTAGCGCCGAAATACTTGGAGAAAGAGTATACGCAAAGCGTATTGTACGGAATTTCTGCCATGAACGAGCGGAAATGCGGGCTGAAAGTACCGTACACATCGTCCGTAATAATCATCAGGTTGGGATTGTCTTCCTTTACGATGTTTACGATGCGCGCCATTGTTTCGGGGCTGAGCGTATAGCTGGGCGGGTTGCTTGGGTTGGTGACAAACAAAGCCTTTATGGCCGGATTTTTCAGCCGGTCTATATCCTCGTCACTGTATTGCCACAGATGCAGCCCGTCTTTGCTCATGCGGTTGGCATGCAACTCGGTCACCTTGAACCGGTAACGGTCCAGTTGGGGAATCTCTATGTAAGGTGTAAAGGCGGGAACCATGAGGGCGATGCCGTCGCCTTTGTCCAGCAGGAAATTCTCTTGCAGCGAATCGAAGATGTAACACATGGCAGCCGTTCCGCCTTCGGTGGCAAACAGGTTGAAAGCTCCGCGAGGCGGACGGTTGTCGCACATTTCCTGATTCAGGTAGTCGCATACCAGCATTTCGGTGAATTGCAGGATGCGGTCGGGCACAGGATACTGGTTGCCTATGACGCTTTCCGCCCATTCGTGTACGAGGCTGTCGGGGTCGACGGCATGCTGCATCAGCATGTAGTGGTAGGTTTGTTCCAGCAGTTTGGCTCCGGGCTGGTAGGTATTGCTTTTGAGGAATTGCTCAAAGCGGGCGGCAATACCTTGTTTTTCGGGGGTGCCGGCGATGCCTTCGGGGAGAAACATGACGTGACGGCATTCTTCCAGTCCGAATTTTCCCAGGAGGAAAAAGGCTTCGCGTGGAGTGGTTGCAATCCAGTTGGGATTGCCGCGCCCGGCGTTCAACATGGTACGGGCGGTCTTTTTCAGGCTTTCATCTGCCATGTCGATAAGACGGTTTTTCAGTTCAAAGGGACTGATATTCTCCATCTTCTTTTCTAAAAGTTTTGTATTCATATAATCTGAAGTTTAGTTTTTAAAAAGCGTTATAATTAAAGTGACAGTCGGCATAAACTAATTCCAGGTATGCTAAAATCTATTCGTCCGATAATTGTTTTCAATTCGTCCGACAGCTGTTGAATTATCGTCCGACAATTGTTGAATTTTCGTCCGACAGATGTCGGACGGAAAGATTTTAGTAAGCTTGAAAACAGTTTTTACTTATTAAGTAATCTGCTTAAAGTCTTCAGGGCATTAAATCAACAGGACGATAACCACTCCCCATATAATCAGCAGGGTGTTGCCTACGGCATACGTCACGGTATAACCCAGCGCAGGCGTTTCACTCTCTACGGCATCCTGTATGGCTCCGAGGGCTGCCGTAGTGGTCCTTGCGCCCGCACAGCATCCCAATGCGATGGCCGGATGAAACTTGAACAGATACCTGGCAAGCAACAGCCCGATAATCAGTGGGAAAGTGGTGGCTGCTGCGCCTACGAGGAACAGGCTGATACCCACATCGTGAAATCCCTGTACAAAACCGGGGCCTGCCGATATGCCTACTACGGCGATAAACATGTTCAGCCCTACATTGTTCAGTACCCATTGCGACGGTTCGGGAATGCGTCCGAAAGTGGGATGCTTGCTGCGCAGCCAGCCGAAGAGCAATCCCGCTATCAGCGCTCCGCCACTGGTGCTCAGACTGATTGGTACGCCGCCGATGTGGACGGATAGTGCACCGAACAACCCGCCTACAAGGATGCCGAGCCCTACGAAAATCATATCAGTCTGATTGGTAGGACGGTCTATATAGCCCAAACGTCTGGCGGCTGTTTCCACTTCCTGCCTGGTTCCCACTACCTCTACCACGTCGCCGGCATCTACGGTGGTCTGCGCCATGACGGGGATGTCGATGCCCGCACGCCTGATGCTGCGGATACTGACACCGTGCATGAACTTCTCGTTGCGGATGGCCGAAACGGTCTTTCCGGCAAAGGTCTTTTTGGTAATCATGACGGGCAGTTTTTCTGCGGGGAAGTCCAATAGCTGCTGGTCTTGTATTTCAGGTCCTATCCAATCCTCTTCGCCGATAACGTATTCCCGGCGTCCGCTTAGTACGACTTCATCCCCTATTTCCAGTTGCACGTTGGGGCTGACCTCACGGATAGTGCCTGCCTTGCGTATCCGCTCCACAAACAGGCGCTTGTCCTGTTGCTGGAAGTACACTTCAAGGTCTACGACCCTTTTCCCGTTTTTGAACCATTCGTTTTCGATGCGGTAGGCGCGGAAAGTGACGGGGCGTGCGGCATGAATAAAGCCGGGTTCATCTGCCTGAGAGTTGCCCATGCGGACTTCCAAATCCTTGCAGGCGGCTTTCACCTTATCCAGTCCGCCCAGCATTTTCGGTCCGATGGACGATAGCACCCAAGCCGAGCCGGCGGTACCGAAAATGTAGGTTACGGCATAGGATACGGGGATGATGTTGACGTAGCTCTGCCGTTGCGCTTCATCCAGTCCCATGTTTGCCATTGTATCTTCGGCCACGCCGATGACGGCCGATATGGTTTGTGAGCCGGCAAGCAATCCGGCGGCTTCTCCCATGTTATATCCCATGAGTAGGGCAAGCAGCCAGGTTACTCCCAAAACGGATACGCACATCAGCACCGCAAAAGCCACTTGGGGCAATCCGTCTTTTTTCAGTCCGCGAAAGAACTGCGGCCCTACCTTGTAGCCTACGGCAAACAGAAACAGCAAGAAAAACACTGACTTGACAGGGCCGGGTACGGCAATATTCAGTTGCCCTACCACTACGCCTACCAATAACACGCTGGTGACGGTTCCCAAAGTAAACTTACCGATACGCAGCTTACCCAGCCAGAACCCCAGAAAAATGGTGAGGAAAATGGCTAATTCGGGACGTTCTCTGAGTTGGTTGAAAATCCATTCCATAATTAAGTATTTAGGTCGGTTTGTACGTCTTTTGTAAGTCGTATTCGCTATACAACGGGTTTTAACGGGAAGTGTTTTGAATAAAAGTGGTTTTTTAGAACATTTATTCCGCAAAACCGGACTTTTAGAAAAAGTTTTCTTCCGTACCTTTGCGCACTGAATGATAGATGGGTAAGGTATGAGGTTGTTTATTAGGGTATTTCTGCTGTTGCAGATAATTGCACTTCCTGTGAGGGCGCAATATATAGTGCAAGGTGTTGTCACGGATTCGCTGACACGGGAGCCGTTGCCATATACCTCGGTCTATCTGAAAGGAACCACAGAGGGGGGGATGACTGATGACAAGGGGGTATTTTCCTTTAAGACCTATCGCCCGGAAGCACGGTTGGTAATCTCGGCCGTGGGCTATAATGAATACACCCGGCTGATTCATCCGGCACGCGGGGAGCGTATAAAAGTGGCGCTTGCCCCCACCACTTATGCACTGAATGAAGTGGTGGTGAAGCCGAAACGCGAGCGCTACAAGAAGAAAAACAATCCGGCAGTGGAGTTTGTGCGGAAGATGATAGAGCACCGGGATGATTATTCTCCGGATGAGCGCGACTTCTGGCAGCGCGAGCGTTATGAGAAAATGACGTTTGCCATTAATAACTTCGACAGTGTGAAACAGCAGAAGTGGCTGTACCGCAAGTTCAAGTTCCTGACCGATTATGTGGATACCTCCGCCGTGACGGGAAAGCCGGTACTGGCGGTGTCCAACCGCGAGTTGCTGGCTACGGATTATTACCGTAAGTCGCCGCACAGCGAAAAGCAATGGGTGAAGGCGCGGCGGCAGGCGGGAGTGGACGAAATGCTGTCACAGCAGGGGATGGAGCAGGCCATCAGCGTCACTATGACGGACGTGGATATTTATCAGAACAATATAACGCTCTTTACCAATAAGTTTGTCAGTCCGTTATCTTCTTTAGGCCCTTCGTTCTACAAATACTATCTGATGGATACGCTGACCGTTGCCGGAAAGCCTTGCGTGGACTTGACTTTCGTGCCTTTCAACTCCGAGTCGTTCGGCTTTACGGGGCATCTGTACGTCATGCTGGACAGTACGTATTTCGTGCGTCGTGTAGTGATGAACTTTCCTCAGAAAATCAATCTGAACTTTGTGGATTACATGAAGATAGAACAGGACTTCGACCGTGCGGAAGACGGTACAAGGCAACTTATGAATGAAAGTATCACGACGGAATTCAAACTGGTGGACAACAGCGACGGCATCTATGCCAAACGGGATGTTTATTACCGGAATTATGCTTACGAACCTACTGCCGATGCCTTGCAGGCGTTCCGAAAACCCGAGAAGGTGATTGAGGGTATGGACTCTTCCGCTCATTCCGATGCTTACTGGGATGCCAACCGCCTTGCGGAAGTGAGCAAGAAAGAGACTTCCGTAGACAAGATGATGGCGCAACTGCGTAGTTATCCGGTTTATTATTGGACGGAGAAGGTGCTGAAGGTGCTGTTTACCGGATATATTCCCGCACCTAAGGAGAAAGCTCCTTTGTTCTATATCGGTATGATGAACACCACCATCAGTGGTAATGCGCTGGAAGGAGTGCGTGTGCGTGCCGGTGGGATGACAACGGCATGGCTTAATCCGCATTTGTTCGGCAGGGGATATGTGGCGTACGGTTTCCGCGACGAACGTGTGAAAGGGTTGGCGGAACTGGAATATTCTTTCCATAAGAAAAAGGAATATGCCAATGAGTTTCCGATTCATTCGCTCAAATTCCGTTATCTGTCCGATGTCAACCAGTATGGGCAACATTATCTCTATACCAGTCAGGATAACGTTTTCTTGGCGTTGAAACGCCAGAAGGACGACCGTATCGGCTATCAGCGAAAAGCAGAACTGACGTATACGAACGAGTTTCATTCGGGCTTCTCCTTTCAAGTGACTACACGTCTGCGGAAAGATGAATCTTCGCATCTCATTCCTTTCATCAGGCAGGATGAAGATAAGTCGTTTGTAAAAAGTATTTCGACCAGTGAACTGGAACTTAAACTGCGTTATGCTCCTAATGAGAAGTTCTTTCAGACACAGTGGAACCGTTTTCCGGTATCTTTGGATGCTCCGGTATTTACGCTGACGCATACAATGGCTGCCAAAGGAGTGTTGGGTGGAGATTATACCTATCATTATACGGAGGCAGGATTTCAGAAACGTTTCTGGTTCTCGGCTTTCGGCTATACGGACGTCATACTGAAAGCCGGTAAGGTGTGGAATAAAGTTCCTTTTCCGCTGCTTATCATTCCCAATGCCAACTTGTCCTACACCATTCAGCCGGAGTCTTACTCGCTGATGAATGCAATGGAATTTATGAACGATGAATATGCCTCGTGGGATGTGACTTACTTTTTGAACGGTTTCCTTTTCAACCGCATTCCGTTGTTGAAAAAATTGAAATGGCGCGAAGTGTTGTCCTGCCGGGGAATTTATGGAAATCTGAGCGACAAGAACAATCCGGAATTCAGTGAAGGATTGTTTGCCTTTCCGGCAGGAAGCACTACTATGGGACACACTCCGTACGTGGAGGTAGGGGTAGGTGTTGAGAATATTTTAAAAGTGCTCCGGGTGGATTATGTATGGCGTTTGACTTACCGCGATTTACCTAATATAGATAAATCCGGGCTTAGAATCAGTTTGCACATGACGTTTTAACTTAAATCTTACTAACAGAGCATTAAATCGGATAAAAAGACTAATCTGTATTGGGTAAAATACCCTAAATTTGAGCAATTTTTTAAACTAAAATAATTCAATGGCAATGAAAGAAAACATTAAGCCGGCAACCGGTCGTTTAGGCGTACTGGTAGTCGGAGTAGGTGGTGCGGTTGCAACCACTATGATTACAGGTACATTAGCAGCCCGTAAGGGGTTGGCAAAAGCTATAGGCTCAATCGCACAAATGGCTACTATGCGTATGCAGGACGGCAAAGAACATCTGATTAAGGATATAGTGCCTTTGGTTGATTTGAACGATATCGTTTTCGGCGGTTGGGACATTTTCGCTGATGATGCGTATGAAGC
Organism: Bacteroides sp. 2201st1_D9_2201SCRN_220225; assembly: GCF_040928965.1. Taxonomy (NCBI): domain Bacteria; kingdom Pseudomonadati; phylum Bacteroidota; class Bacteroidia; order Bacteroidales; family Bacteroidaceae; genus Bacteroides; species Bacteroides sp. 2201st1_D9_2201SCRN_220225. The sequence continues at coordinate 82,601 of NZ_JBCODG010000008.1, forward strand.
TGCAATGTATGCAGAGGTTTTGAAAGAAAAGGACTTGAACCTCGTAAAAGATGAGTTGAAAGCCATTAAACCCATGCCTGCCGCTTTTGACCACAATTTTGCAAAACGCCTGAACGGTACGCACATCAAGAATGCCGCTACACGTTGGGACATGGTAGAGCAGTTGCGTGAGGATATCCGCACTTTCAAGGCAAATAACAATTGCGACCGTATCGCCGTGTTGTGGGCTGCAAGTACTGAAATTTATGTTCCTCTGGCAGAAGAGCACAAGTCTCTCGCTGCTCTGGAAAAGGCAATGAAGGAAAACAATACGGAAGTTATTTCTCCGAGCATGTGCTATGCTTACGCTGCAATCGCAGAAGGTGCTCCGTTCATCATGGGTGCTCCTAACCTGTGCGTAGATACTCCGGCTATGTGGGAATTCTCCAAGAAAATGAATGTGCCTATTGCCGGTAAAGACTTCAAGAGCGGTCAGACTTTGATGAAAACTGTACTTGCTCCGATGTTCAAGACCCGTATGCTGGGTGTAAGCGGATGGTTCTCTACCAATATCTTGGGTAATCGTGACGGTGAAGTGCTTGACCAACCGGAAAACTTCAAGACCAAAGAAGTCAGCAAGCTGTCCGTTATCGACAATATCTTCGAACCCGAAAAATTCCCCGATTTGTACGGTGATGTATATCACAAAGTACGTATCAACTATTACCCGCCCCGTAAGGACAACAAGGAGGCATGGGATAATATCGATATCTTCGGCTGGATGGGCTATCCGATGGAAATCAAGGTTAACTTCCTGTGTCGCGACTCTATCTTGGCAGCTCCTATCGCACTCGACCTGGTTATCTTCAGTGACCTCGCTCTGCGTGCCGGTATGTGCGGTATCCAGACTTGGCTGTCATTCTTCTGCAAGAGCCCGATGCACGACTTTGAACACGAACCGGTACATGACCTGTTCCAACAATGGAGAATGGTGAAAGAAACCCTGCGCAATATGGTAGGTGAAACTGCACCGAGCTATTTGGACTAAAATAAGAAAACGGTAAGGTAATAAAAGTGATAAGGCGATAGAGTGATTGGCAAGTTTCCGCTTGAAATTTCATCACTTTACTGCCTTACCACTTTTATGACTTTATCACCGCATTATCTTGTCACTTTTATTATTCTATCACTTTTTATCAATGAAGAAACCCTCTTTTTTCCCGGTTATCATCGGTACGGGCTTCGGTTCGGGCTTTTCTCCTTTCGCTCCGGGTACGGCAGGTGCTTTACTGGCCGTGCTTATCTGGTTCGGAATATCTTTCATTGTTTCGGAAATATGCCTGATATGGCTGACGGTGGCTCTTATTCTCTTTTTTACGGTAATGGGAGTATGGGCAACCAATTGTCTTGAACCTTTCTGGGGAGAGGACCCGTCACGGGTGGTGGTGGACGAAATGGTAGGAGTGTGGATTGCATTGCTGGCAGCACCGTCTGGAAATGTCTGGTATGCGTTGGGGGCTTTTGCCCTCTTTCGTCTGTTTGACATATTCAAACCGTTAGGCATCCGCCGCATGGAAAGTTTTCCGGGCGGAATTGGCGTGATGATGGACGATATCTTGGCGGGAATTTATAGCTTTGTAGTCTTAATCGGAGTAAGATGGCTGATAAGCTGAAAGGAAAACCGGGATTTGCAGGATGGCGTCATGCTGTTTGGGTCTTTATCAAGGCTCAGCTTTCGTCATACGTGGCAAGTCTCATAGATTTCTTGGTGACCATTCTGCTGGTTAAACTATCCGGACTTTTTTATTTGTATGCTACTTTTCTGGGCTCTGTAGTTGGCGGCGTGGTGAACTGCGTTATCAATTACGGGTGGGTATTTCATGCGGACGACTGCAAAAAGACGCATGTTGCACTGAAGTATCTTTTTGTCTGGGGAGGTAGTATTTTATTGAATACATGGGGCACGTTTGCCCTGACCGAGTGGCTGACGGGTATGCACTGGGTGGACGGATTGCTGGGACATTATATAAACGATGTGTTTATCCTGTCCAAGATTATCGTAGCCATTCTGGTGGCGTTCTTCTGGAACTATCATCTGCAACGGGTATTCGTATATCGTAATCATAATTTCGGGAAATTTATACGACAATATTTTAGAGACTAAATAGAACTGATATGAATTATAGAGATTGGCTGCAACAGTTGATTTATAAGATTATAAATCCGGTTGTGCATGGAATGATCAAGGTAGGCATTACGCCTAATTTTATTACTACTACCGGATTGGTGATGAACATCGTGGCTGCATGTGTATTTGTGTATGCGGGCATGTATAAACCGGGTGAACTTGCTTATGTGGGCTGGGGAGGAGGAATAGTTCTCTTTGCCGGTTTGTTCGATATGATGGACGGGCGCGTGGCGCGTGTAGGTAATATGTCTTCTACGTTCGGAGCATTGTATGACTCGGTGCTCGACCGTTATAGCGAAATGGTGACGCTGTTCGGTATTTTCTATTATCTGATTTTGCAAGGGTATCTGTGGGGATCAATGATTACTTTTGTCGCATTGGTCGGTTCGCTTATGGTGAGTTATGTGCGTGCACGTGCCGAAGGATTGGGACTGGAATGTAAAGTAGGCTTCATGCAGCGTCCCGAGCGTGTGGTGCTGACCAGCCTTGGTGCTTTGTGCTGTGGAATTTTCGGAGATTGCAAGGCGTTCGACCCGATGCTGATACTGATTGTTCCTATGGCCGTGATAGCCGTTCTTGCTAATCTGACAGCATTCGCTCGCATTGCGCATTGCTATAAATTATTAAAGAAACAATAATGAGAAAAGATATTTTTCCTTCTGCCAAAGAAGCGTTGCCTGTTGTTGTCCTTACAGCACTGTTCTTGTTGTTGACAGCCGTGTGTATAGGGTTGCGTACAGAGCATCTTTTAATGACGGGGCTGTTTCTGATACTCTTTTTTGCAGGAAAAACAACCCGTAAATTGGCGGTAGCGCTACTTCCTTTTATCATCTTTGGCATTTCTTACGACTGGATGCGGGTGTATCCCAACTATGAGGTGAATCCTATTGATGTGCAGGGATTGTATGAGGCGGAGAAGTCCTTGTTCGGTATCTCGATTGATGGGACAAGATTGATTCCCTGCGAGTATTTTGCACAGAATCACTGTACGGTAGGCGATTTCTTTGCCGGTATATTCTACCTTTGCTGGGTTCCTGTTCCCATTGCATTCGGTCTGTGGCTTTATCTGAAAGGCGAACGCAAGGTATATCTTCGCTTTGCCATGGTCTTTCTGCTGGTAAATCTTATCGGGTTTGCCGGATATTATATTCATCCGGCGGCACCGCCCTGGTATGCCATGAATTATGGCTTTGAGCCGGTTCTCAATACTCCGGGCAATGTAGCGGGACTGGGGCGCTTTGACGGACTGCTGGGGTGCTCTGTCTTTCATTCCATTTATGGACGGAACGCCAATGTATTTGCCGCTGTTCCTTCATTGCATGCGGCTTATATGGTGGTGGCTGTAGCATACGCTATTATGGGACGTTGCAAGAAATGGCTGATAGCTTTGTTCTCTGTTATCATGGCGGGTATCTGGTGGACGGCTGTCTATTCCGGACATCATTATCTGATTGATGTGATGTTGGGCATTTCCTGTGCGTTGCTGGGGATTCTGATATTTGAACAAGGGTTGATGAAGTGGGGCGTATTCAAGCGTTTCTTTGAAAGATACAGTCGGTATATAGGATAAATTATAAGGTGTGGATTAACGCAAATTTACGCAGGGGGCATTCTTTATATTGAAACTCTGCGTATATTTGCGTTAATCTGTTTTTATGTTATAGGTATATGAATAATTTTGTCTTTTACAGTCCTACCGAATTTGTATTCGGCAAGGACACGGAAATGCAAGTCGGTGCCTTGGCCGGTAAGTATGGGGCACGGAAAGTAATGATTGTGTATGGTGGCGGTTCCGTGCTGCGCAGCGGGTTGTTGGACAGAGTGAAGCAATCTTTGCAGAAAGCCGGTATTCGTTATTGCGAGATGGGTGGTGTGCAACCTAATCCGGTGGATACGAAGGTGTATGAGGGGATTGAAATTTGCCGTCGTGAACAGGCTGATTTACTGCTCCCGGTAGGAGGCGGTTCTGTAATTGATACAGCAAAGGCTATCGCTGCCGGTGTACCTTATGAGGGTGATTTTTGGGATTTCTTTATAGGTAAGGCAAAAGTGACGGAAGCATTGAAAGTTGCTGTTGTGCTGACAATTCCTGCTGCGGGTAGCGAGGGCTCGGGCAACTCGGTGATAACGAAAGTGGATACCCTGCAAAAGCTAAGCTTGCGTGTGCCGGAATTGTTGCGCCCTGTCTTTTCCATTATGAATCCGGAATTGACTTATACATTGCCGCCTTTTCAGACGGCTTGCGGCATTGCCGATATGATGGTGCATATCATGGAACGTTATTTTACTAATACGCAGGATGTGGAGATTAGCGACCGTCTTTGTGAAGGTACGCTGACAGCTATCATTAAAGAAGCTTATCGCATAAAACAAAATCCGGAAGATTACGGTGCGCGCGCCAATATTATGTGGTGCGGAACGATTGCTCATAACGGGACTTGTGGTGTGGGTTGCGAGGAAGATTGGGCTTCGCATTTTCTGGAACATGAAGTCAGTGCGGTTTACAACGTTACGCATGGCGCCGGACTGTCTGTAATAGTTCCGGCATGGATGACTTTTATGGCCGGACATAATCCGAAAAAGATAGCCCGGTTTGCCAACCGTGTTTTCGGTGTTCCCGAATCGGAGGATTTGGAAGAGATGGCATTGGCGGGTGTGTCCCGTTTGAAACACTTTTTCCGTTTTATAGGGCTGCCGGTTAACTTTAAGGAACTGGGTATCGAGAATCCCGATATAGACCGCTTGGCGGATAGCCTGCATCGCAATAAGGGAGAGTTTGTGGGCAATTATGTGAAACTGACTAAACAGGACAGTAAGGAAATCTACCGTCTGGCACTGTGATAAACAAAAAAACGGCGAAGTATCTTATCAGACTTCGCCGTTTCTTTTATTTGATTTCGATTTCTTCCTTCATGTCAATCTCTTCTCCCTGCGGATCGTAGAAAACATATTCCAGAAATGCTAATTTCTGACTTGGAATAATCTTGATTCCGAATCCGTATTTCATTTGCCATTTCCGTTTCAGTGAGAGAACTCCCTGATTGATGTAGGCAGCGATATACGGGTGGATGTGTAACGAGAATTTCTTTATCTTCAGTTTGTTGACAAGGTAGTCAATTTTACTCTCTAAAGTGTCCGTAAAGAGGATGGACGATTTAATAGTGCCTTTACCAAAGCAGGTTGGACAGGTTTCCGTAGTATTCACATCCATTGCCGGACGTACTCGCTGACGCGTAATCTGCATCAATCCGAATTTGCTGAGTGGCAGGATGTTGTGTCGTGCTCTGTCTTTCTGCATATTGGCACACATACGTTCGTAAAGCTTTTGTCTGTTTTCGGCTTCATTCATGTCGATGAAATCCACCACGATGATACCACCCATATCTCTTAGCCGCAATTGGCGCGCCAGTTCATCGGCGGCTCCCAGATTCACTTCCAGTGCGTTGGCTTCCTGCCCGTTGGCATTCTTGATGCGGTTACCGCTGTTCACGTCTACTACGTGAAGCGCTTCGGTGTGCTCAATAATCAGGTAAGCCCCGCTTTTGTATGAAACGGTTTTGCCGAATGACGATTTTATCTGTTTGGTGATACCGAAATTGTCGTAAATAGGAAGTTGCCCTTTGTACAGTTTTACAATTCCTGCCCGTTCAGGGGCGATGAGTGTTACGTAATCCTTGATTTCGTTGAATACAGCTTCGTTGTTCACATAGATGTTTTCGAAAGAAGGATTGAACAAGTCGCGCAACAAACCTACGGCGCGGCTGGTTTCTTCGTAAATCAGTGTCGGAAATTTGGTGGCTTTTTGTACTTTGACAATAGCTTCTTCCCAATGTTTTAATAGAACTTTGAGCTCTCCGTCAAGCTCGGCCACGCGTTTACCTTCAGCAACAGTGCGGACGATGACACCGAAATTCTTGGGTTTGATGCTCATCAGCAGTTGTTTGAGGCGGGCGCGCTCTTCACTTGATTTAATTTTTTGTGATACGGAAACCTTATCATTAAAGGGAATCAATACAAGATACCTTCCGGCAAAGGAGAGTTCGGAAGTCAGTCTCGGCCCTTTGGTTGAGATAGGCTCCTTTACGATTTGCACCACTACTTCTTGTCCTACCTTGAGTGTGTTGGATACTGTTCCGTCCTTTTCAAGGTCGGGAAGTATGGTTGCTTTGGTAATTGGATTAAGCTTTTTTTTGTCGCTTAAAGTTTGCTTTACGTATTTTTCTAATGAGTTAAATTGAGGACCTAAGTCCAGATAATGAAGAAAAGCATCTTTCTCGTAACCTACATCCACGAAGCAGGCATTCAGGCCCGGCATCAATTTCTTGACACGTCCCAAATACATGTTGCCCACAGAGAAGGAAATATTTCTTCCTTCGCTTTGGAGTTCCACCAGGCTTTTGTCTTCGAGTAAAGCAATGGAAACTTCTTTGGGCTGTACGTCTACAACGAGTTCGCTTGTCACAATAATTTGCTTTTACATTTTTGTTATACAGATGTTTTCTGTTCAGATTTACCGGTACATCAATCTTTTTTACATTGACGAACCGGTTTGATACTTAAACAAAGAACAAACCCGCGAGACAATTAGCTTCACAAGTTTGTTCTTTATTTTGTCCTTCAGACTAAAAATTACTTTTTGCTTTTATGTCTGTTCTTTCTTAGTCTTTTTTTACGCTTGTGCGTAGACATTTTATGTCTTTTTTTCTTCTTTCCGCTTGGCATAGCTTCAAAATTTTATGGGTTAATACTAATTGTTTATTATTTTTTCACAGCAATGGTGAATGTCTTGGCAGGTTTAAAAGCCGGAATGTTGTGTTCCGGAATGATGATAGTAGTGTTCTTTGAGATGTTACGAGCTGTTTTTTGAGCTCTTTTCTTTACTACAAAACTACCAAACCCGCGGAGATAAACATTTTCATCTTTAGATAAAGATGCCTTCACTGCGTCCATGAACGCTTCAACGGTTGCAAGCACTGTTACTTTGTCGATTCCGGTGTTCTTTGTAATTTCGTTTACAATATCAGCTTTAGTCATTTTTTTCTTAAAAAAAATATTATTACTATAGTTTTCTAATTTTTTGGACTGCAAATATATAGCTTTTTGGCGGCTCTAAAAAATATATTTTGGACATTTTTTGAAAAAAGTCAAAGCATTAGGTTTTGTTAGACTGAAAAACTGTATTTTTGTTCTTTTGAAAAAGGATGTGTGTCCTTTTGAGGTATGAAACTATATATGAATAGATTGACTGAAGCTTTATTGGATTGGTACGCGGATAATAAACGTGATTTGCCTTGGAGAGGCACTACTGATCCCTACCGGATATGGATTTCTGAGATTATTTTGCAGCAGACGAGAGTGGTACAAGGATATGAGTATTTTCTTCGTTTTATCCGCCGTTTTCCTGATGTGAGAACTTTGGCTTCGGCTTCGGAAGACGAGGTCTTGAAGTATTGGCAGGGATTGGGGTATTATTCTCGTGCCCGTAATCTGCATGCTGCTGCTAAGAGTATGAACGGTAAGTTTCCGGAAAGCTATCAGGAAGTGCGGGCTTTGAAGGGGGTAGGGGATTATACGGCTGCCGCCATTTGTTCCATAGCCTATAATATGCCCTATGCAGTAGTGGACGGAAATGTGTATCGAGTGCTTTCCCGTTATTGCGGCATTGATGTGCCTATTGACTCTACGGAAGGAAAGAAGCTCTTTGCTGCTTTAGCTGATGAAATGCTCGATAAATCCCGCCCGGCTGCTTATAATCAAGCTATAATGGATTTTGGGGCTATTCAGTGTACGCCACAGTCTCCTAACTGTATGTTTTGTCCTTTGGCGGATAGTTGTTCCGCCTTATCAAAAGGGCAGGTTATGCAACTTCCCGTGAAGCAACATAGAACAAAGACGTCCAACCGTTATTTTAATTATATATATGTACGCATGGGCGCGTGTACCTTTATACATAAACGAACGGCTGATGATATTTGGAAAAACCTGTTTGAATTGCCATTGGTTGAAGCGGATAGAAATCTATCGGAAGAGGAATTTTTATCATCGGCATCCTTTCGCTCACTTATAGCGGAAGGAGAGGTACCGGAAGTACGTTTGGTGTTTCGAAATGTGAAACATGTGCTGTCCCATCGGGTGATATACGCTAACTTTTATGAAGTCGTTTTGCCGGAGAACTCCCGTTCTTTTTCGGAATACCAGTGTATCAGAATGGAAGATTTGGAGCAGTATCCGGTATCTCGCTTGGTACATGCTTTTTTGGAGAAGTATTTATAAAAGTTGGCTGTATTCTTGCATGATGTTGTTATTCTCGCTAATTTTGGCAACAAATTTTAAAATTGAAAGCGTATGTCAGTAAATAAAGTGATATTATTAGGAAATGTAGGCAGAGACCCCGAGGTGAGGTATCTCGATACCGGTGTGGCTGTTGCTACTTTCCCCTTGGCTACTTCAGACCGTGCCTATACATTGGCAAACGGAACGCAAGTTCCTGAACGTACGGAGTGGCATAATCTTGTCCTTTGGCGCGGACTGGCAGAAACGGCTGAGAAATATGTGCATAAAGGAGACAAACTTTATGTGGAGGGTAAAATACGGACCCGTTCGTATGATGATCAGACCGGTGCAAAACGCTATGTAACGGAGATTTTTGTAGATAACATGGAAATGCTGTCTGCAAGAAGCGCAGCGCCCGGAACTACACCGCAGGCAGGTATATCCGGACAAACGGCTGCTCCTGTACAGTCAACACACTCGCAGGCTGCTCCTGCACAAAATAATCCAACGGACGATTTACCGTTCTAATTGTTTAACTAAAACCAAAATCTTTGGACCCAGACGCTTATTTATGCCAATTGGCAGATATTTTTAACAGTATAACCGTACATACTCCTTCTGTTTCGGCTATTATAGCTATTGTATTGGCTGGTGTGCTTTTGCTTGCTTCCGGTTTTGCTTCGGCTTCCGAAATTGCATTTTTTTCACTCTCGCCGTCCGATTTGAATTCTATTGAAGAGGGGAAACATCCTTCTGATGAGAAAATCAGAAATTTGTTGGATGATACAGAACGACTGCTGGCCACGATACTGATTACGAACAATTTCGTGAATGTGACCATTATCATGCTCTGTAATTTCTTTTTTATGAATGTATTCCAATTTCATTCGGTTATTGCGGAGTTTTTAATCCTAACGGTTGTATTGACTTTTCTGTTGCTGCTTTTCGGTGAGATTATGCCGAAGATTTATTCAGCGCAAAAAACATTGGCATTTTGCCGTTTTGCAGCTCCCGGCATTCTGGCATGTCGTTCCATATTCTATCCGTTGTCGTCGATATTGGTGCGTTCTACATCGTTTCTTAATAAGCATTTTGTGCGTAAGAATCATAATATTTCAGTAGACGAACTTTCTCATGCGTTGGAGTTGACGGATAAAGCCGAGCTTTCGGAAGAAAACAATATCTTGGAGGGTATCATTCGTTTTGGAGGTGAGACGGCTAAGGAAGTCATGACATCGCGTCTGGATGTGGTTGACTTGGAAATTCGCACTTCTTTTAAGGATGTGTTAAAGTGCATCGTGGAGAACGCTTATTCGCGTATTCCTGTTTATGCGGAAACACGTGACAATATAAAAGGGGTGCTTTATATCAAGGATTTGCTTCCTCATTTGAATAAAGGAGATAATTTCCGTTGGCAATCATTGATTCGTCCGGCTTATTTTGTTCCGGAAACCAAGATGATTGATGATTTGCTGCGTGATTTTCAGGCAAACAAGATTCATATCGCTATTGTGGTGGATGAATTCGGAGGGACATCGGGTATTGTTACAATGGAAGATATTATTGAAGAGATTGTTGGGGAGATTCGTGACGAATACGATGATGAAGAACGTACTTATGCCGTACTCAATGACCACACATGGGTGTTTGAGGCTAAAACACAACTGACGGATTTCTATAAGATAACCAAGATAGATGAAGAAACTTTTGATGAAGTGGCAGGTGATGCCGATACTTTAGCGGGGCTTTTACTTGAGTTGAAAGGGGAATTTCCGGCGCTTCACGAGAAAGTAACTTATAATTATTATGAATTTGAGGTTCTTGAGATGGATAACCGCCGCATCTTAAAGGTGAAATTTACAATAAATGAACCGGTACGGGAGGGTTCAGAAACAGAGAAGTAATGCCTGTTTTTAAACAATATACAGAGAGTTCATATAAGTGGGGTATCTGGAAAGCAAGTGAAAGTTTGGAAGAACTGCTTGCTTTACTTCCTCATAAAGAAAAATATGAAGAGGGCATTGGAAAATTTACAGCCGTTTCTCGTAAGTTGGAGTGGCTGACTGTGCGTGTATTATTATATACAATGCTTGGCGAAGAGAAAGAAATACACTATTATTCCAATGGCGGACCCTATTTGGCAGACGGCTCTTTTTCCATCAGTATTTCACATACCAAAGGTTATGTAGCGGTCCTGTTAGGTGAACCGGGGAAAAGAGTCGGGATTGATATTGAGTGTTATAGCGAGCGGGTACGGAAAGTGGCGCATAAGTTTATGCGTGAAGATGAAAAAAAATCCTTATTCAAAGGTACGGAAACCTGGTCGTTGTTGCTTCACTGGTCTGCAAAAGAAATCATGTTTAAATGTATGAACGCTTCCGATGTCGATTTTCGGGAACATTTGCATGTAATGCCTTTTACGCCTGACGAACAAGGTGTGTTCTCCGCCGCCGAATACCGTACGGCGGAGAAACAGATTTTTCAAATTTACTACTATTTGTTTTCAGACTTTGTCCTGACATTGAGTTTGTAGTTACAGCCTTTCCAATTGTACTGTAAAGTGACGCATTAACGGAGCTTCCCAAGTAATACGTACTCCTCTTGTAATTGTTTCGCGTCTGTCATATACATTTTTGAGCGCAGCGGCTATTACATTCATGTGGTTATCGGTATACACGCGGCGTGGAATAGCCAGCCGGAGTAAATCCAGTCCGTTGAAGCGGTTTTCACGGGTAACGGGATCACGGTCGGCAAGTAAATAACCGATTTCACATCCGCGTATGCCGGCTTCCAGATATAGCTCGACGGTTAAAGTCTGTGCAGGAAACTCTTCTTTAGGAACATGTGTTAAAACTTTGGGAGCATCTACAAAAATTGCATGTCCTCCGGCGGGACGTTGGTACGGTATTCCGTATTCATCTAATTTTTTAGCCAGATATTCTATCTGGCGAATACGGGTTTCAAGATTATTAAATTCGGTGTTTTCATCCAAGCCGATGGCAAGTGCATTCATATCTCGACCATTCATACCGCCATAAGTAAGGTAACCCTCGAATTGTACGCAGAATCCTTTTGCTCCTTCATACCAGTCTTGTCGGCGGGTTGCAATAAATCCTCCCATATTTACGATGCCGTCTTTTTTGGCGCTCATTGTCATACCGTCTGCAAGGGCAAACATCTCTTTGGTTATTTCCTTTATGCTCTTATCTTGGTAACCTTCTTCACGTGTCTTTATGAAATAGGCATTTTCGGCAAAACGGGCGGAGTCGAATATGACAGGTTTATTGTATTTATCGGCAATATTCCGGACTTCCCGTAAATTTTGCATGGAAACAGGTTGCCCGCCGGCTGTGTTATTGGTAATGGTAACAATGATAAATGGTATGCGGCTGTGATGTTCTTGTAATGCTTTTTCCAGCTTTGCAGGATCTACGTTGCCCTTAAAGGGAATTTCCAGTTGCGTTTGCCGTGCTTCGTCTATTGTACAGTCCAGTGCGATTGCCTTTCGGCTTTCGATATGTCCTTTGGTAGTATCAAAATGAGAATTTCCCGGGATAATATCTCCTTCATGAACCAGATAAGAGAATAGTACATTTTCGGCAGCACGTCCCTGATGTGTAGGAATGACATATTCAAAACCGGTCAGGCGGGTAATGACTTCTTTTAATTTGAAGAAAGAAGAAGCCCCGGCATAGCTTTCGTCTCCGAGCATGATACCGGCCCATTGCCGGTCGCTCATGGCTCCTGTTCCCGAATCGGTGATAAGATCGATATAAACTTGTTCTGATTTTAGTTGAAAAACATTGTAATGGGCTTCTTTCAACCACTGTTCACGCTCCTGGCGGGTACTTTTACGAATAGGTTCCACCATTTTGATTTTCCATGATTCGGCAAATGGTAATTCCATAGATTATTTTTTATAAGTTAGACAATAGGTCAACGGATAAATCCGTTTTTGTGTTTTATGTGCCGAATATAATGATTTTATAGATGATGAACAATGTTTTTGATGACTTTCTGTAAAACAAATGTCCGGGCGAATCACTTCGGCCGGACATCATTTAAATAAACTTGGCAGAGTTTATTCTCTTTTACTTTCTTTGAAAGAGTTTTGATGAATGAAATGATTGGATAGAATTTATCCCGTTCATTAGACTCAACGCTTTTTCCTCGAAAGCAATGATAAGATAATGCATGGCAGGTCTTCTGACTTGTTTCTGTTGCAGGCTGCCTTCCCGGAAAACGTTTCCAGTGGCATGGAGAGAGAATTCATTGTCTGCAACATTATGTGAAACTTACAGCAGCGGGACTGTTCAGGACTTGCACCTGATTCCCTTTTAATCGCTTCCTTTGAAAAAAGGCGGCAAACCAATGCATCGCAAAGATAATGAAAAAAGTAACAAACCAAAATGAATAAAAGAAATTATTTCTCCTTTGCCAACGTAAAAACGAATTCCAGTCCGCCACCTTGATTATTCTTGGCGGAGATTGTTCCGCCATGAATGATGACGGCATTTTTTACGATGGCAAGCCCTAAGCCTGTACCACCTAATTTTCGCGAACGTCCTTTGTCTACACGATAAAAGCGTTCGAACAAACGATTCAGATGTTCTGGTGAAACGCCTACTCCGGTATCTGCAAAACTGAAATAATAGAAGTTCTCATCCTCACGGAAACAGTTGATGTTGATGTAGATATTGGTTCCTGCATAAGCCATGGCGTTATCCATGAGGTTACGGAATATGGAGTAGAGTAATGAATAGTTACCCTTTAATTGTATTTTGGGATGTAGACCGTTGACTACCGTAATATGCTTTTCTTCCAGTTCCAATGATACTTCGTTGACTATATTGGTGACAAGCATGCTGATGTCTACTTTCTCCATATCAATCATGTTGGCTGCTTCATCCATACGTGTCAGTACGGAGATATCCCGTAATAGACGGCTCAGCCGGTTGCTTTGGGCATAACACCGTTCAAGGAAAGTCTGCATCTTTTCGCGGGGGATGCTTTCATTGCTGACAATTGTTTCCAGATACCCTTGAATACTGCTTACAGGGGTTTTCAGTTCATGTGCAATGTTCTGTGTCAGTTGGCGTTTCAAACGTACTTGTTCTTCTTCCTGTGTGATGTCATTAATGGATATTTCAAAACTCAGATCCTGAAAAATGATACATTCTACAATGAATATGCGCCCGTTTTTATTGATGTTGATGGAGAGACGCTTCTCTTCTTTATCCGAAGGTCTTCTTTGTGCCTTACTGATAAAATCGGTGATTTTTTGAAATTCGTAAATGGAAAATATCTCCTCGGTAGTTTGCAAGTTGGAATCGGAGATTAAATTGCCGTATTGTGTAAAGAGGTTATTGACTAAGATTTCTTTTTTGTCTTTAGTAAATACACCCAATCCTTCACGAGAAGTCTGTAGGTGTGTAATCAGTTTCTCACGTTCGATATATAACGCTTCTTTGGTTTCCCGCAAACGTTTATATATCTGTATAATGTGCTGGGATATTTCGCCAAGTTCATTATGCGGGAAAGCAGATTGTATATCGGTTTCCACCGGTTCGTTTTTATCGGCGCGTTTGGCAAATTCCCGCAGATGGTTGATTGCCGTACCCAGTTTGGATGTAAACTTATAGAAAACGAATATCAGCAATAAAGTAACAATAGCTGTAAACCAGAGGTAATGCGGATCGGCAGCCAGACTATTTACCAGGTTTACATCATAGGGTAATGCCGAGCGAATGATATACTGGGGATAGAGAGTTGCCGAATAGAAATAGGGTATGCCTGTTGTTTCGGAGGTGCGCCTTAAATCATATCCTTTGCCGTTCTTTAATGCTTTTTGGACTTCCTGACGATTAATGTGATTGCTGAATGCTTCTTGGGAAGTTTCATTGTAACTGTCATAAAGGACGCGGCCTTGTAAATTTACGATAGTGACACGAAGGTCTCTGTATGAACCTTTGGCTATATACCGGTTTAAAGTAGATGTCCATAGACTGTCCGGAATACTTCGCAGCTCCTGTTGCAGGCGTTCGTTATAGTCTTGGAGTTGCGTGTCGAGCAGTTCTACTTTATACTCTTTCTCCCGTTGATATTGATAAGCAATAAAACAGGCTGCAAAGACAAGAAATAATGAGATTACCGAAAGAAATAACTTCCGGCTGAATGACAGGAAATGTCTGTCATTATTCGGCTTCGAAGCAATAACCATATCCTAAGCGAGTTACAATACATTTGCCATATATTCCTATCTTTTTGCGCAGGCGGGTGATGTTTACGTCTATAGTGCGGTCCAACACATATACTTCGTCACTCCAGATGCGGCTCAATATGTCTTCGCGGGAAAATACGCGTCCTTTGTTTTGCAGTAGCAAGAGCAGTATTTCAAACTCTTTTTTGGTGAGGGGGGCTTCCTCTCCGTCTATGCTTACTTTCTTTTTGATGATATCAAGCACTAATGATTTATAGGCGATTTGTTCAGGTGCACGCTCCGTTTCAGTTTGCCGGGTACGGCGTAATACGGCTTTAACGCGTGCTGCTACTTCGCGTAAGGAGAAAGGCTTGGAGATATAGTCGTCTGCTCCTATATTAAATCCGGTTACCGTATCATTTTCGGTGTCTTTGGCTGTGATAAAGATGATAGGAATCTTGGCCGTTTTCTTTTCTTTCTTTAGCATACTTGCCATTTTGAATCCGGAAATTTCCCCCATCATCACGTCCAGTAATAGCAGGTCGTAAGTACTGATGTCCATTTTCAAGGCATCTTCGGCAGAGTTTGCGGTATCTACTTCGTAGCCTTCATTCTCAAGGTTGAACTTTAAGATTTCGCATAAATCTTCTTCGTCGTCTACTACTAAAATCCGATATTCGTTCATTGTATTTCTGAATTAATGTAATGAGAGACGTACAGAGTCTCTTTATTACAAAGTTAAACTTTATTTCTTTTCTTCGACAAAATTGCGGCGTTTTTGTTACGATGGAATGAAACAAGTATTACATTGCGATTACAAAATCTCTCTGGCAACTAATTAAGTATTATCTTTGTATTGTTTTAAAAAGGGTTTCTATATGAAAGAATTAATGGATATAAAGAGGTGGGGACAATCTAAGTGGCGTATGCCGTTAATAGTGGCTGTATTGGCTGTTGTAATCATTGGTTCGATTTGGTTGAACGTTGCTCCTTTCCGTTCCGGTTTTGAGATAACGGATGAATTGGGTGGGAATATTTTTCCTTCCAGCATTTTGTCTGTTGCAACGACAGATGCCCAGGTGATTGTGCCGGCTGATTCGATGTTTGTGGGAAACCCAAAATCTTGTATCGCTGTGAAAGTCCGGTCGGCAAAGGCTTATAGCCGGGTGAGGATAGAAGTTGCGGAAACCCCTTTCTTTTCCCGTTCCGTTTCGGAGTTTGTATTGGCAAGGCCACGTACCGAGTATACAATCTATCCCGATATTATCTGGAACTATGAAGCCTTGAAGAATAATAATCAGGCGGAGCCGATTAGCGTTGTCGTTACGGTAGAGATGAATAGGAAAGAGTTGGGGCAGCGGGTACGTACTTTTTCGGTGCGCAGTATCAATGAGTGTTTATTGGGGTATGTTACGGGAGGTACGAGATTTCATGATACCGGAATATTCTTTGCTGCTTATGTCAATGAAGAAAATCCTATGATAGACCATTTGCTGCGGGAAGCATTGAATACTCGTATTGTGAATCGTTTCCTCGGTTATCAGGGTAGTCCTGAGGCTGTCGATAATCAGGTTTATGCCTTGTGGAATGTTTTGCAGAAACGTAATTTTCGGTATAGTTCGGTTTCTAATACAAGCCTGTCCAGCAATGTGGTTTTCTCTCAACGTGTTCGTACATTCGATGATGCCTTGGAGTCGTCGCAAATTAATTGTGTGGATGGGAGTGTTTTGTTTGCTTCTTTGCTGCGTGCCATAAATATCGAGCCGATACTGGTACGTACACCCGGACATATGTTTGTTGGTTATTATACTGATGCAAATCATAAAGATATGAAATTTCTTGAGACCACCATGATTGGGGATGTGGATTTGGACGATTTCTTTCCTGATGAACGGCTGGATTCTACTATGGTGGGAAAAACGCAGAATCAGATGTCCCGTATAACCTTTGATAAGTCTAAAGAGTATGCAAGTCGGAAATATAAAGAGAATGAAAAGGGCATTCATTCCGGCAGATTGAATTATATGTTTTTGGAAATATCCAAGGATGTAAGAAGGCGGATACAACCTATAGGAAAATAGTAAAGGTTGAATAGTTTATAAGATTAAATAGTACTTTGGGAACTTTGTTTCCAATCACTCACGTTTTCTAATTGCTTGCACTTCTGTTTTAATATTTTTTTTATTTTATGTATTTTGTGGATATAAATGTTTGTTTTTGATTGTTAACAATAATTCGTTAAAAATTCGCCACGCCTAAGCGGCTCTGGCAGTAAATAAAATGAGTTCTTTGAAAAGTTTGTCAATAACTTGCGAGTCTGGGCTAATCCCGAACACGCAAATAAATCGTTCAAGCATATAAGCATTGTGTATGAAAGACTTGCAAGAGGATATGGAATAGGTTATTCCGAGCCTCTTACATGCCGCTTTGGCCAAATTGACAGCAGCAAGCGATGCGTTGAAGTGAAAATCCAACTTTCTGAAGTCGGTTGACTGACAGTTGGTGATTCCTGCATGCTGCTTGCCATCTCTAAAGCAAAACTCCAGCTGGAACCTGGTTCTGTAATAATCCAGCACCTCGCGTCCATCCATCGAATCGTCTGTAGAGAAGTAAAGCTGCCACTTGTCTGTCCTCCCGTCCATCGGATACCAGACGGCTAAGGAAACATACCTTTTGAGAGCTTTTGCGTATACCCTCAATCCGTATAGCTTTCCTTTGTTCACCTCGTATTCCTTGCACCGGGTCAAATCCAATTTGGCAAAGTCGATTCTTCCATCAAACCACTTGGGATGACCCCGTTTTCCTGTTTTCTTTTCCAATGTCGGATAGTACAGGACCACGTCATTCCGAAAGCGGCTGATGACATGGAAATCGTTCTCACACATAGGCGTTATGAATGTTTCCT
>NZ_JBCODG010000009.1:0-99121 GCF_040928965.1 Bacteroides sp. 2201st1_D9_2201SCRN_220225
CGCCTGGAAAGCGTGTATACCCCTAAAGGGTATCCGGGGTTCGAATCCCCGTCTCTCCGCGAAGTTTTAAAATAAGAGAAGAACAATAAATAAACATAATAAGTAATTTAATTAATTAATCTTAAAAATTAGACACACAATGAAAAAGTTATTTGCAATTGTTGCTGTGATGGGAGTCTTAACATTTGGCTCAACTCAACTTGCTCAGGCTCAAGATGCTCCTGCTGCTGAACAAACAGAACAAGCTGCTCCTGCAGCACAAGCAGCTCCTGCTGATGAAGCTGCCGCTCCTGTTGTAGCTGAAGAAGGCGGTATTCACAAAGAAATCAAGACTAAATTTATTGAAGGTACTGCATCTTTCATGAGTTTGGTTGCCATCGCATTGGTTATCGGTCTTGCTTTCTGTATCGAGCGTATCATTTACCTGAGTTTGGCTGAAATCAACACCAAGAAGTTTATTGCCGCTATCGAAGCTGCTTTGGAAAAAGGTGATGTTGAAGCTGCCAAAGACATTGCACGCAACACAAGAGGTCCTATCGCTTCTATCTACTATCAGGGTTTGATGAGAATCGATCAGGGTATCGATGTAGTTGAAAAGTCAGTTGTATCTTACGGTGGTGTACAGGCAGGTTACCTGGAAAAAGGTTGCTCTTGGATCACACTGTTTATCGCAATGGCTCCGTCATTAGGATTCTTGGGTACTGTAATCGGTATGGTGCAGGCATTTGATAAGATCCAACAAGTAGGTGATATCTCTCCGACGGTTGTAGCAGGTGGTATGAAGGTTGCCTTGATTACAACTATCTTCGGTTTGATCGTTGCTTTGATTCTGCAGGTATTCTATAACTATATCCTGTCTAAGATTGAAGCTTTGACCAGCGAAATGGAAGATTCTTCTATCTCACTGTTGGATATGGTTATCAAATATGACTTGAAATACAAAAAATAAGTAAAATGGCTAAGTTATCATATAAAGTATCATACTACGTACTGTACGTAATGTTCGCTGCCATTCTGGTAGTGTTGGGCTTGTTCTACTTCGGTGGAGATGCTCAGGGCGATGCAGTACTTATGAGCGTTGACTCTGAAATGTGGCAACCCGCCCAAACCGATGCACTGCTCTTCTTGATGTACGGTTTGTTTGGTATCGCTGTCGTTGCTACAGTGGCTGCTTTCCTGTTCCAGTTCGGAACTGCCTTGAAAGATAATCCGGGAAATGCATTGAAGTCTTTGATCGGTGTAATCGTATTGGTTGCAGTTGTTGTTATAGCATGGGCTATGGGTAGTGATGAACCGCTTAATATCCCGGGTTATGACGGTACGGACAATGTTCCGTTCTGGTTGAAGATCACTGATATGTTCCTTTATTCTATCTACATCCTGTTTGGTGCAACAGTGCTTGCTATCATCTTTAGTAGTATTAAGAAGAAATTATCATAATCAATTGAGATAACTCAATTTAAAGAGTAATTACAATGGCAAAAGGAAAAAGAAAAGTTCCTGATATTAACTCAAGTTCTACGGCGGATATTGCTTTCCTGTTGTTGATCTTCTTCTTGATTACAACGTCAATGGATACTGACCGTGGTTTGGCAAGACGCTTGCCGCCACCACCGGAGCAGAACCAAAAGAATGACGATATTAAGTTGAAGGAACGCAACGTGTTGCAGGTCTTCCTGAATATGAACGACCAGTTAATGTGCGGAAACGATTATATCACAACAGATCAGTTACGTGCTAAAGCAAAAGAATTTATTGCCAATCCGTATAACGATGAAACCAAACCGGAAAAACATGCAAAGGATATTCCTTTCTTTGGTAACATGATGATTACGGAAAAGCATGTAATTTCTTTGCGTTGCGACCGTGGCTCTTCTTATAAGGCATATCTTGCTGTACAAAACGAGCTGGTTGCAGCATACAATGAGTTACGTGATGAGTTGGCTCAGGAAAAATGGCAAAAGAACTATGTTGATTTGAATGACGATCAACAAAAAGCAATTCGTGACATTTATCCTCAGAAGATCTCTGAGGCAGAACCTAAAAAATACGGAGATAAGAAGTAATGGGAAAATTTAATAAGACTGGTAAAAAAGAAATGCCGGCGTTGAACACTTCTTCTCTGCCTGACCTTATCTTCACCCTGTTGTTCTTCTTCATGATTGTAACAACTATGCGTGAGGTAACATTAAAGGTTGAGTTTAAGGTTCCGCAAGCTACAGAGTTGGAAAAACTTGAAAAGAAGTCTTTGGTTACGTTTATCTATGTAGGAAAACCTACTGCTGAATTCCGTAAGAAATTAGGTAATGAAAGCCGTATCCAGTTGAATGACAGTTATGCTGAAGTTGCAGCAATCCAAGACTATATTATTGGTGAACGTGCCAGTATGAAGGAAGAGGATCAGCCGCAGATGACAGTGTCTTTGAAAGTTGACCAAGATACGAAAATGGGTATCGTAACAGATATCAAAGAGGCTCTTCGTAAAGCGTATGCATTGAAGATTAACTATTCTGCGCAGCCGCGTCAGTAAAGTTAGTTCAGACTATATTGAATAAAGGTCGCTTGTGAAAACAGGCGACCTTTATTTTATTATGTATGGGAACTTTGGAAGAATGAGTGTTCCTATTTATTTAGTGTTGTATACTTCCCGATAGATGCACTTTTTAACCTGTTCGAAGTCTTTATCGCATTCTAAATCGCCATAAGCCATTAATAGCATGGGAAGGTAATCATCTCCGGATTTATAAGGCGGTTGCATGTACGGCTTTTCCCATAATGTAAAACCTTGCCGTTTGTAGAAATTGATTCGGCGTATTGCCATTTCTTCTTCCGGCATTTCCACTTCCAGGATAATGGGTTTCTTTAGCTGGTGGCATAAATGGTTTAAAACGTTTTTGCCATGGCCTCCATTGCGTTGAGACGGGTCAATGGCAAAATGCTCTACATAGCAGAAGTGTCCGAAATCCCAGTAGGTAATAAAGCCTACCGGAGTATTTTTATGGAGAATAATGTTACAGTAAAAGTGCGGTTTGCTATCTGTATAATTACGCAATTCTTCCAATGGACGATATTCTTCAGAAGGGAAAGAAGCAGTCATCAACTGCTCCATGTACTTGTACAAGGCTGCATCTGTGGTGGTGATGCGTTGAAATTTAATCATAAGCAGGTTCTTTAAAATTTGTTTTTTTATTCGGTATAAAACTCAATAATTCTGCGAAGAGCGCGTTGGCACACAGGGCAGAAAGCCGGATATTCATTGGTGCGCATGCGGCAATTCTCTGCCGGTCGGAAGATCCCTTTCGCTGAATAACCGCCGCCTTCATACACGCTTGTCGGATAGTTTTCGCTTACCTCTGCCGGAGTGGGAACGGGAGTATTTTCACTAAGCATGTCCTTCCACTTGGCTGCAAAGTCCACTTGTGTACTGATGTTCTGCTCCCACGGTTCTATATCCAAGGGATAGGTATCGGTCATGACATCATTATCATAGAAGTATTCATCGGCAAGTCCGCCGAAACTGTGTCCGAATTCATGTACTACTACCGGCCGGAACATCGGATGATGGGCTGTTGTGAGGGTGTATGAGTTATAGATACCGCCACCGCCATATTCTTCCGTATTAGCCAATATGATAATGTGTTCATAGGGTATTCCGGCTAAAGCATCATGAATTGCTTTTACGCGTGATGTTGTTAAATAACGGTCGGAATAGAACGTGCTGAAATGTGAACCGAAGGCAGTATGTTTCCACTCGTTCAATCTTGGCACGCTGACTCCGCTATCTGTGGAAGGACTGGCTACGGCTACTACATTGAACCGTTTCTTCATAGATTTGAAAGGTTCGTGGTCGAAAATGCTTTTGCAAGCGATATCTGCATCTTCATTGAATGTCTGCATTTCTTGGAGTGTATATCCTTCTGCAAGAATGGCTACATCGATGCACTTTTCCGGACTATCGTTGTGCAGCAGGTATTTATGCGGTGTGATGTGTGAATTTCCTTTTTGCTCTATCAATACATCGTTTGGATGCACAATGTGTTTCATGGACGCGCGGACATTGCGGCGTGGGTCGAGCAGGGTTATTTCTATTTCAACCGGTTGAAGCGGGTAGGGAAGGAGAAATGTATTTTCAAATCCTTTAGTTACATTCCGGGCTTCGTCCGTTTCCAGCCATTCCTGGAAGAGTGAGGAGAAAGAGGTAGTATAAATAGTCTTTCCGCTGGCTGCATTGCGCATAATAATCTGCCCGTTGCCTTGCAACGGGAGTTCCGCCAGATGATGCTTTCTTCCTGCCCAGGTGGGGAGAGCGGATAACCCGTCCAGACAGATAGCTTGCCCGGATGCATTGCCGTTAAAGATATAATCGACGCGAAGGGTTTTATCTGCAAAATGGTCAGCAAAGACTTGTGCGCGGGTAGATGCTACGGCTATTAAACAGAGTAAGAATAAGATATGCTTTTTCATGTCCATAATAATTTAATCATTTCACAAATATACGATTTTTGTCTGTATTCCCCTGCATGTATGATTATTCTCTTTTTAGCAAGAAAAGTTATAATTCGTATTTTTATTCATGAAAAAATCGCTAACTTTGCACATTGCCGTAGGGGAATACGGTAAAATAATTTATTTAATTAATTATTGAGATTAGAAATGGGACATCATCAATTGGATACTTTAGACGAGCAGATATTGCAGCTGATTGCCGATAATGCGCGTATTCCTTTCCTCGAAGTTGCCAGAGCTTGTAATGTATCCGGAGCAGCTATTCACCAACGTATTCAGAAACTGACAAATCTGGGTATATTGAAAGGGTCGGAATATGTTATAGATCCGGAAAAGATAGGATATGAGACTTGTGCGTATATTGGAATCTATTTAAAAGATCCCGCAACTTTTGATGCCGTGACAAAAGCGCTGGAAGCCATTCCTGAAATCGTGGAATGTCACTTTACTACCGGTAAATACGATATGTTTATTAAGCTGTATGCACGGAACAATCATCATTTGCTGAGCATTATTCATGATAAATTGCAACCGTTGGGGTTGTCTCGTACGGAAACGTTGATTTCATTCCACGAGGCAATTAAACGTCAGATGCCGATAGTGATAGACGATGAGGATGAATAATCCTACCGGTTATCGGCGGATATAATTGACAAAAGCATAAGGGCAGGGATGTTTTTCATCTATAGGATGGGATTCCCTGCTTTTTTCTTGCCATATTTCAGGGGTTACTTCCGGAAAGTAGGCATCTGCTTGAGGAGCTTCGGCATCTATCTCTGTCAGGCAGAGTGCGTCTGCCAATGGCAAAGCCTGGCGGTATACGCTGGCTCCGCCTATAATATAGATTTGTTCATCCTGTTCACAGTGCTTCAAAGCTTCTTCAAGAGAAGGAAAGATTTCCGCACCCGGACATAGGGTGTCGGGACGGGTAGACAATACAATATTGCGTCGGTTTGGCAAAGCTCCTTTAGGGAGTGATTCGAATGTTTTCCGTCCCATGATGATGGTGTTCCCGGTAGTAAGCGCTTTGAAACGTTTCAAGTCATTGGGAAGCCAGAATAACAGTTTGTTTTCATAACCGATAGCCATGTGTCGGTCTACTGCGGCGATAATGCTAATCATATTGTCTGATGTAATCAAGTGGTCTTTTAATGATAGAAGATACTCTCTTTCCTATACCGCTACTTTTCCGGCAATATGCGGGTGAGGATTGTAATTGACCAATTCAAAGTCTTCATACTTGAAATCGAATATGTTCTTTACATCCGGATTTATTTTCATTTGCGGAAGTGCCCGCGGCTCACGGCTCAGTTGGAGTTTCACTTGTTCCAAGTGGTTCAGATAGATATGTGCATCTCCCAGGGTATGTACAAAATCCCCGGCTTTCAATCCCGTAACTTGGGCTACCATTTGCAAGAGCAATGCGTACGATGCGATATTGAAAGGTACTCCCAGAAAAATATCCGCGCTGCGTTGGTAAAGTTGCAGACTGAGTCGTCCGTTGGCTACATAAAACTGAAAGAATGCATGGCAAGGCGGCAGATTCATGTTGTCCAAATCGCCGACGTTCCAGGCACTCACTATGATACGGCGTGAATCGGGGTTGTACTTGATTGTTTCCACCGCTTCACTGATTTGGTCGATGGTTCCGCCTTTGTAATCCGGCCACGAACGCCATTGGTAACCGTAGATATGCCCCAAATCTCCATTCTCATCGGCCCATTCATTCCAGATGCGTACCCCGTTCTCTTGCAGGTATTTTACGTTTGTATCGCCTTTCAGGAACCAGAGCAGTTCGTGGATGATGGATTTCAAATGAAGTTTCTTGGTAGTCAGACAAGGGAAGCCCTCGTCCATATTGAAACGCATCTGGTGTCCGAATACGCTGATTGTACCGGTTCCGGTACGGTCGCTTTTTTCTATGCCTTCAGTCAGTACACGGTTGAGTAAGTCTAAATATTGTTTCATGGAGTTACTTATTAAAAGCCTTGCCAAAGGTAGGCAAAGTTCTCGGTATATTGAAAATTTGCGCTATAAGATTTACAGGAAAGGAGTCAGCAGATTTCCTACCCAGCCGAGAAACTTTTTCCAGCCGGAGCGCTTTTTCCACATCTCGGGCGTGAGCAAGGTACTGTTCTTTTTGTCCCTCTCGAACATGCTGTTCAACTGGTTCGTTGTTGAAGGGTCGAAGATGAAAGCATTGGTCTCATAATCGTAGCGCAAGCTGCGGCTGTTGAGGTTTGCAGTGCCTACCGTACAGAAAGCGCTGTCTACCATCATTACTTTGGAATGGTGAAATCCGTCCTTGAACAAGTAAATTTTGGCTCCCCGTTTCATCAATTTATGTGCGATATAAAAAGAGGCTTCGGGCGTAAAGGGAATATCCGATACAGCCGGTATCATAATCTCCACTTCCGTACCTTTCTTTAACGCTTTCTTGATAGCCTTACGGATGGATTTCGTCGGAACGAAGTAGGGGTTTACTATCTGGATATTTTTTTGAGCAGCTTCTATCGAAACGGCATAGGCATGGCTGATAGACCGGGGTGTTTCCCGCGGGGTGCGGTCTACTATTGCAATCTCCTCGGCTATACTGTCCGGAAATTGGGGCAGGTTGGGGAAGTATGCCGGACCGCCGATGTGTTGTCCGGTTTCCCTGTTCCACATAGTCAGGAAGATACCTTGCAGGTAACGTACGGCATCCCCTTCTATGTGCATGTGTATGTCGTGCCATTTACCGATTTTAGGCAAGCCGTTGATGTAATAGTCGGCAATATTCATCCCGCCCGTATAGCCGATTTTTCCGTCGATAACCACTATCTTCCGGTGGTCGCGGTGCATGGCATGGTTGATATAGGGAAAGGTGATGGGGTCGAACTTGACGAGTTCGATGCCGCGTGCCTTTATCGCCTGCAAATGATGTTTTTTCAACGGCTGGTTATTGGACCAGTTGCCGAACGCATCGAACATGGCACGTACCTCTACACCTTCTTTTACCTTTTCTGCCAGTAAATCGAAAAGGGCATTGGCGATGGAGTCGTTACGGAAATTGAAATATTCCAGATGAATGTGGTGCCGGGCATGGCGGATAGTTTCGAATAAATCAATAAACTTTTCACGACCGGTCATCAATAGTTCGACTTTATTGTTGTAAGTCAGCGGTATTTCCATATCTTGCATGTAGTTCATTACAAGAGAATCGCTGGTACTTTGCGCTCGGACGCTTCCAATAAAAAATGTAAATAATATGATGAATGAAATCTGTCTCAAAACTTTATAAGTTTATTTAGTTTTATGAGTTCGCAAATATACAATATATCATTGAGATATGTTCATTTGTTTATAAAAAAATCAACCCTTACCTTTTATTAACAAGGTAGGGGTTGATTGTATTGTTCTGTAAGGAAGTTTATTTATTCTATGAGGAAATTACCGTTTGCGATTTCCAAAGCGTTTAAGCCAATGAACATATTTTGCGATAGAGCAGGAAGAGTAATACTATGCCCGCAACCAATAAAGATTTGGGATCAAGTTCGGTGACTCCGCTTTGGGCAGCGGCGGTGAGTGTTTCACGAAGTGTACCCAATACCTGTTGCAATCCGTCGAAAACAAAGAACAGCACTAATGCCAGCGTGAAACAGAACGTAACCCATACTTGTGAAATCCGTCGGGTACGGTCGGGCAAATGGCGCATCACACGGCGGGTGAAGCCATTGTCGGGTATTTCCTGCCGGTTTTCGGCAAAGAAATCAATCAGGAGTTTATCATTGTTTTCCGTCATAACCATTTTGTTTTAAGTAGGTAGCCATTTTTTCTTTGGCCCGCGACAGGTGGCTTTTTACTGTTCCTGTCGGGTAGCCGGTAATGTCTGCAATCTTCTCTATACTTTGGTCTTCCATATAAAAAAGAGTGATACAGGTCCGTTCTGTTTCTTTCAGCATATTCAGCGCACGGTAAATGTCCATGTGCCGCCCTATGTCGTTTTGCTGCGTACTGTATTGAGCGTCTACCCGGAGTGTTTCCAGACTGTCGGTCTCCTTACGGGTGCGAAGATAATCATAAAATACATTATAAGCAATACGGTAGAGCCAGGTGGAGAAACTGGACAGGTTTTTGAATGAGGAGAGATTGGTGTATGCTTTAATGAATGTATCTTGCGCCAGGTCATCGCTCAATTCGCTGTCGCCACAAGTCAGGTGCAGAAAAAAACGCCGTACGGACGACTGATACTTTCCTACTAACTGGTCGAAGGCCCTGGTGTTGCGAAACACCACGACCTGTGCGACTAACGATATATCATTGAGCTGACTCATTTTTCTGCATTCTTTTCCGGAAAGACGGTTCTTGCATTATCGGATTTATCATTGCTTTTAGGGGCTCTGTCTTGCTGCGTATAGTAGATGACGAGCTGTCCGAAGCCTGTGAACATGACAAGCAGGCCTATGCAGCCAAGTCCGAATTCTTCGGTAATGGCCCAGAGGAATATGAACAGCCCGATACCGACGAACACATTCTTGATTCCTTTACTGCGGATATCTGTCGAATCGGCTTCTTTAAACAGATTTTCCGGCAGCGGTTGTCCACTGGCTAATGCTTGTTCCACCAGGCGGTATTTGGCCTTCCGGTTTTTGTAGCGGAAGAAAAAGATGATGAATACGATGATTAAAGGAAAGCCGAAAACGAACACAATGGCTGTAATCGCAATGACTGCGTCTCTCGTGGCATGTCCGATATTCCAGCCGAAATCGTAAGCACTGCTATGATGCTTGTAATCATCGTCACTTTCTGAGTTACTGTTTGAACTGTTTTCGTAAGTCATGATGCTAAGGGTGTCCGTAACGGCTTTTCCGTCAATCACGGTATCCTTCAATTCTATGACTCTTTGTTTGTTTCCCAGACTGTCATTCTCCGTAACGGTCCGGTTCTTTCCTTGTGCCAATGTGCAAAGCATTAAGGCGGTTGTCAGTGCGAAGATAATGCGTTTCATAATCATGCTGTTTTTTGTTTTTATAGGTTTCTTTGTGTGTTAGACGTACCCATTTGCTTGGAAAGTTGCAAAGAGACGACATTTTTTTTAGAAAAGCTATTATCAACCGCAAAATATTTATACTACCTTTGCGTATTTAAAAAGTAAAACCTATGGAACTACCCGTTTCTTTTGCAGACTATACCCGCACTCTTTTGGGAGATGAGGATTATAAGGAATTAGTGACTTCTCTGGAATCGGAGCAATCCGTCAGCATCCGGTTGAATCCGCTGAAACCTTTTGCTTTCCGCTCCGGAGAACATGCCGTTCCCTGGTGTACTTCCGGTTTTTACCTGGAAGAACGCCCGACATTTACTTTTGATCCCTTGTTCCATGCGGGCTGTTATTATGTACAGGAAGCTTCGTCCATGTTTGTTGAACAGGCTCTGAAGCAGTATATGGGTGAGGAACCGGTAGTGATGCTCGACCTTTGCGCCGCTCCGGGCGGTAAGTCGACGCATATCCGAAGCCTCCTTCCCGACAATAGTCTGCTGATAGCCAATGAGGTTATCCGCAACCGCTCTCAGATACTTGCCGAGAATCTGACCAAGTGGGGGCATCCCGATGTGGTGGTTACCAATAGCGATCCGTCGGACTTTACACCGCTGGAAGATTTCTTCGACGTGATATTGACGGACGTGCCCTGCTCCGGTGAGGGTATGTTCCGCAAAGACCCTGTTGCCATAAGCGAGTGGAACCCGGAGAATGTGGAAATCTGCCGGCAGCGGCAGCGGAGAATTATTGCGGATATCTGGCCTTGTCTGAAACCGGGCGGCATACTGATATATAGCACTTGTACTTATAACACAAAGGAAAACGAAGAAAACATCCGTTGGATAAGGGATGAATTCGGTGCAGAGGTGCTTCCGCTCGATGTTGCGGAAGAGTGGAATATAACGGGTAATTTGTTGCAGGGAGAATCCTTTCCTGTTTATCGTTTCCTGCCTCATAAAACCCAGGGAGAAGGCTTCTTTCTGGCAGTTCTCCGGAAGCCGGGCATGAGCGTCCGAAACTCCGGGGATAAGCAACTCATTTCCCTGGCAATTGCTCCTGAAACTCCAGGGCTCAGAGTAGAAAAGTCCAGGGAAAAAGGACGTAAAGTCCAGGGAAAAGGGAAGCAAACTCCGGGACTTTCCAAGGAGCAGCTTGCGATATTGCAGAAGTGGATTTTTACTGCGGATAAGTATGAGTTTATCCAGAAAGGCGGCAATGTCAGCGCTTTCCCAAAATGTTATCTTCCGGAACTGTCTGCATTGCAGTCGTCCTTACGTATTGTACAGGCTGGATTGGAGATTGCCGGACAGAAAGGCAAGGATTGGATTCCCTGTCATGCCTTGGCTGTGAGCGGGATATTGGTATCGGATGCTTTCCCTTGTGAAGAAATATCGTATGAACAGGCCATTGCCTATTTACGCAAAGAGGCTGTCACCCTTTCGGATGCAGCCCCTCGCGGAGTTGTTTTGCTGACATATAAGCATGTGCCTCTCGGCTTTGTCAAGAATATAGGTAACCGTGCCAATAATCTTTATCCGCAGGAGTGGCGTATCCGTAGCGGCTATTTGCCGGAGACGGTGGTGAAAGTGCATTCTTGACTTGATTCCACCTTCATCACAGTTCGTTCTTATATATCCGCGCCATTGCTTTCTGGTATTGGTTTTCCAGTTGCAGGAGATTTGTTTTGCTTTGGTAAACGACCGAAACTTCGACAAAATACTCTATCATACTGATTTGTCCGCCTACAAGAGCCTGTTTCAGTAAAGTCAGGTCCTGCTGTTCCTGAAAGGTCCGTTTGTATTCCTGCATGGAAGCGTCCAGGTTACGGGCTTCTTCGTAGAGCTGCCATAACTCGGAGCTTGCTTTTACTCTTGCATTATCTTTCTGGAAGTCGATGTTCATGGCTTGGGCTTTGGCTATCTTCACTTTTCCTTTATTTGAGAACAGCGGGAAAGAGAAGCCTACGACAACACCGTTCAGCGGATGTCCCGATTCGGTATTGCGACGATAGCCCAACTCCAGTTTCGGCAGCCACCCTTGCTTGCTTGCTGAAATGAACTTGCGGGCTGCGGCGCTTTCGCTGTCGAATGATTGCAGAGAGGGATCGGCGGCAAGCAGTTCGCTGCATACCCGATGGAAATCGGTTGGCAACGGAACCAGGGGATAGTCCGTCAGTCCGAGGGCTTTGGCGGTAGGTACGGTGGGGCCGTCGGGGAAGGGACGTCCGGGAGTAAGCGGCTGGTTGCTGTTCAGTACCAGCAGTTCCTTGATTTTATTGTTCAGGGCAGTACTGTTCATGCGCGATTCGGTACGTACGTTCAACAGTTCCAGATTGATTTTATTTGTTTCCAGGGCATTGGCATCTCCCGTAGCCAGCCGTTTGGCATACATGGCGGCCAGCTCCTCTGCATTCTTCAGCCGTGCATCGAGCAACTCCTGCTGGTGTTGCAGCATGATGATGTCCAGGCACACTTCTTTGGCTTGCAGCAATATCTGCTGGCGCATGGTTGCCGCCTGTGCATCCAGTGCTCCGGTTTTGAGACGGTTCATCTTTCCTCTTGTTATGTATAAGGTGGGAAAGTCGAAGCTTTGGGAAACCACCATTTCCCCTACGGTTTCATCGCTGTTTTTAGAGTCCCAGAGATGGGCGTATGAGAGGGTGGGATCCGGCAGGTTGTTCTCGGTCCTGCTCTCCAGCTTCTGTGATGAGATAAGTTGTGCATTGGCTTGCAACTCCTTGTTGTTGGCTTCTATCTGGCGAAGCACGGAGTCAATGCCGGTTTCCTGCGCCCTCATCCCCATGCAGGCGAGGATGGTGGCGGTGAATATAAATAGTTGCTTCATATCTTCTGTTATTAAGTTTTTTATTGATCGTTATAACGGGATGGCTGTCCGGAGTCATTACGGATGCATCTCTTCTTTCTTTCCGTGCATCATCAGGTAGACAATCGGAATGATGAAACCGTTCAGGAAAGTGGAAGTCAGCAATCCGCCCAGAATAACTTTTGCCATGGGACTTTGTATTTCATTACCGGGCAGGTCGCCGCTGAGTGCCAACGGAATCAATGCAAGCGCACTGGACAGTGCCGTCATCAGGATAGGATTCAAACGGTCCAGCGAACCGCGTATCACGCTGTCGTACACACCGTATCCCTCTTCCTGCTGCAAGTGGTTGTAATGACTGATGAGCAGCATACCGTTTCGGGTGGCGATACCGAAGAGCGAAATAAAGCCGATGATAGCCGGAATACTGACTTCGCCCGTTGTGACGAGCAGGGCGAATACACCGCCAATCAGTGCCAAAGGCAGGTTAATAAGGATAATCGCACTTTCCTTTACGCTACGGAACTCATGGTACAGCAGCAGGAATATCACTACGATAGACATGAATGAAGTCAAAGCCAGCGTGCGGCTTGCAGCCTGTTCGCTTTCAAACTGGCCGCCGTATTCGATGTGATAGCCTTCCGGCAGTTTTATCGAGGCGTCCACACGCTCTTGTATGTCGTTTACCACGCTGCGCAGGTCGCGGTCGGCAACGTTGGCGGAGATTACGATTTTCCGTTTCACGTTCTCGCGGCTGATAGTGTTAGGTCCCATTGCCGAGCGTACTTCCGCTACATAGTTCAGCGGTATCTTTTGTCCGTTGCCAGTATCGAGCATCAGGTTACGTATCTTTTCCATCTCATCCCGCAAATCATCCTTTACGCGTACGGTGAGGTCGAAACTTTTTCCTTTTTCATATACCTGGGATACGGTTTCGCCGGCAAGGCATACGTTGACAAACTCCGAAAACTCCGGCAAGGAGATGCCGTATTTGGCAAGCACTTCCCGTTTGGGAGCGATGATAAGCTGCGGACGTTCAATCTGTTGCTCCACGTTCAGGTCGGCAATGCCGGGAATGTCCTGAATGGTATTCTTTATCTCATTGCCCAAAGCGAACATGCGGTTCAAATCGTCGCCGAACAGCTTAATGGCTATATTGGCTTTCGTACCCGACAGCATGGCATCGATACGGTGGCTGATAGGCTGGCCGATTTCCACATTGGCGCCTACAATCGTACCCAGCTTTTCACGTACATCGGCCACCAGCTCGCTGCGCGAACGGTCTTTCAGCTCGAACGGAGCTTCGATTTCCGATACGTTCACGCCTAAGGCATGTTCATCCAGTTCGGCACGTCCCGTCTTGCGGGCTACGGTTTGTATTTCGGGGATGGAAAGCAGTAGTTCTTCGGCACGATGTCCCATCTTGTCGCTCTCTTCCAGTGAAATGCCCGGCAGGGATGATATGTTGATTGTGAACGAACCTTCGTTGAACGGCGGCAGGAACGAGCGTCCCAATGTGAAGAAGCAGGCAAGCGCCACTGCAAACAGACCGATGGTTCCGCCCAATACGCTCTTCTTATGACCCAGCACAAAAGCAAGCGCTGCACCGTACCACTCTTTCATCTTGCGTGCTACGGGCGAATCGCCGGTGGAACGCTTTTCGTCTTTTATCTTTTCTTTGCCCAGCAGGTAGGAGCACAATACAGGTGTCACCGTCAGTGCCACAACCGTAGAAGCTGCCAATGCCACGATGAAGGCAATGCCCAAAGGCACAAGCATACGGCCTTCCATGCCGCTCAGGAAAAACAGAGGAACGAAGCTTACCACGATAATGAGCGTGGAGTTCAAGATAGGCATACGCACTTCTTTGGAAGCGTTGAATACAACTTCCAGTATCGGCAGGCGTTCCGCTTCCGGTTTCATCCGGTTCTCCCGCAAGCGTTTGTATACGTTCTCCACATCGACAATGGCATCGTCCACCAGCGAACCGATGGCGATTGCCATACCGCCGAGGCTCATTGTGTTGATGGTGAATCCCATATAGTGCAACGCCAGCAGCGAAGCTATCAGTGACAAGGGAAGCGTCACCAATGAGATTACGGTAGTCCGTACGTTGGCAAGGAACAGGAACAGTACGATAACAACGAATATACCGCCTTCAAACAGTGATTTCTGTACGTTGCCGATGGAACTTTCTATAAAGCGGCTTTGCCTGAAAATATCGGTGCTGACTTTTACATCGGGCGGCAGGTTCTTCTGTAAGTCCTTGAGGGATGTTTCCAGTTTGTCGGTCAGTTCAAGCGTGCTTGTGGCGGGTTGCTTGGTTACGGTCAGCAGTACGGCGGGCTTGCCGCGTTCGGAAGCCGTACCCAGCTTCGGCAGTTTGGCTCCGATACGTACATCGGCAATGTCTTCCAGCAAAATGGGGGAAGCGGAATACGGAGCATTGGACGTTGCGGGCTGGACACTGCCGTCCTGCAATTTGACAACAGCCTTTGCCAGTTGCTCCACCCGGTCGGTGGAGATGACACCGCGCACGATGTATTCGTTTCCGTATTCATAAAGCACTCCGCCGTTGGCGTTCAGATTCATTTCACGCGTAACGTTCATCACTTCGGTAAGGGTTACGCCATAATGCCGCATCCGTTCCGGGTCGAGTTGAATCTGATACTCTTTGATGTCGCCGCCCAGTACGGCAACTTGCGCCACGCCGCCGGTAGAAAGAAGGCGCGGACGGATAGTCCAGTCGGCTATGGTGCGCAGGTCGAGCATGGAAGTCGAGTCGGCGGTAAGTCCTACAATCAGCATCTCGCCTAAGATAGACGATTGCGGGCCAAGCGTAGGCTTGCCTACATTGGAGGGAAGGGACTCGCTGACAACCGCCAGTTTCTCGCTTACAATCTGGCGTGCCAGGTAGACATCCGTTTCCCAGTCGAACTCAACCCATACAACGGAAAACCCGTTGGTGGAAGAAGAACGTACCCGGCGTACTCCCGTAGCACCGTTTACAGCCGTTTCAACAGGAAAAGTAACCAACTGTTCCACTTCCTCGGCTGCCATACCGTTGGCTTCGGTCATGATAACCACGGTTGGCGCATTCAGGTCGGGAAACACATCCACTTCTGTGTGCATTGCGGTATACGTACCGCCTATCAGCAGCAGTACCGATGCCACCAGCACCAGTATGCGGTTCTGAAGAGAGAAATGTATTATCTTGTTTAACATGACTGTACTGTTTAGTGTTCGTGGCTATGTGCCGGAATTGCATTGGTAGCGCCTGCAAGTTTCACCTGATAAGCGCCTTGAGTCACCACTTTGTCGCCTGCCTTGACTCCGGAAAGGATTTGTACCCGTTCGCCGTTATCGGCTCCAAGAGTGACCAGTTGTTTCTTGTATCCTTCCTCATCTACTTGCAGGTATACGAAGAAGCTGCCTTGTTCCTCGGTCAGAGCCGTATGGGGGAGTGAAATAACGTTCTCCATAGGCGAGGAGAGCAGGAATATCTCGACAAATGAGCCGGGAATGATATCCCCTTTGTTGTCGAATTCAAAAGTGACGGGCACATAATAACCGTTGTCGCCCGATGCCTTTCCGTAAGAGAGCAGGCGGCCGTTCAGGTCTTTCAGTGTATATACCTTATTGTTGTAGGGAGTGCAGAAGTTGGCGGAACCGATGGTGCGGAGATACGGATAGTATTTTTCCGAAACATCGGCGCGCAGGAACAGTCTGCGGTTTTGAGTGATGCTTACGAGCGGCTGTCCCACGGTTACATAATCGCCTTCCTTTACCAACAGGTTTTTCACGTATCCGCTGATGGGAGAGGTTACCGCCTGTCCTTGGGCCGAATGGTTCTTGGCAACGGCTTCATAGCTGATACGGGCATTCTCATACGTCTGTCGGGCTTGAGCAAAGTCTTTCTCCGAAACGATTTTATTGGGGAGAAGTTCTTTCATCCGTTCATACTCTTTTCGGGCTGTTTCGTAAGCGATGCGCGCTCTTTGTACGGGGTCGCCGTCCGCCATATTCTTGGACGAAAGCACCACGAGGGGAGTACCTTTGCCGACACTCATGCCCTCTATGACTTTTCCGTAAAAAGAAACGACACCTGCCACGGTAGCTACGGCAACGCTTTCGTCGCCTTGTGCGGCCATAACCTGCCCGCTGGTTTTAATCACCTGATTGAAAACGCCCGGTTCGATGGTGCTTACGGCTACTCCGGCAGCCTGCGCTTTGGCCGGGGGCAATATGATTTCGTCGCTATGTGCGGCAACGGTTTCCTCACCGTGGTGGTGTCCGTCGTCATGGTGGTGTCCGGGACCTTCGTTTTCATGGTCGTGCCCTTCGTGGTCATGTCCCGCATGGGCGTGTTCTTCCGTTTCGTGATTGTGTCCTTCACCGGACTTGCTGTTGCAGGAGCCTAACAGGAATAATCCTATGACTCCCATGAATAGAATTTTCTTCATGATAATTGTTTTTGTCCTTACTTGTTTGGAAATGCAAAATTAGAGAATGGTCGGTGCAACCGGGTTGCATACATTCCTGTGCCGGCAGGATAACCGTTTCCGGCAACTATCGGTCAAGCAAGGACGGAAGGGGGCGCACGAAGCCCTGTGGCACGTGTGATGAACGTGCCGTGAAGAGATTCCAGGTAGACAAACTCTTGCCTGATACCCGTTTCCTCGGGCAGAGCCAGGAGTTTGAGAAGCGGTTCGGTAAATAATGTGTTCACCCACACGAAACACGGATGTAGGTTACTGTTGTCCGAGTTGGGTGTCTGTTGGAAGAAATGGGTGGTCATGCATCCGGTGTCGCAGCAGCAATGTTCGCTGCAAGGGCCCTGATGCTGGCAGCACCCGTCGGACGGCAGGTCGTTTTTCATGCAGATTATGCCGTCTTCGTGGTGATGATGAGGAATGACAGGTACTATCAGCATAATCATGCTGATGAAGAACAGAAAGTATGCAATGTACCTTTTCGTTTTCATCCCTCTCTCTTTGATTGGTCGCAAAGATAGAAGTTAATCACTTAACTGCCAAACCCAAGATGCTAAAAAGCCTTGAATAAATCATTTAATCCTTCGCTCATACTGGGATGCGTAAAGATGAAATCCCGCAGAATGCTGTAATGCAAATCATTCTTCATGGCAAGCGATACTAAATTAATGACTTCGGGCGCATCGATACAAAACAGGGTGCAGCCTATTATGCGTCCCGTATGTGCGTTGACAATGGCTTTCATCATACCGTCTATCTGCTGCAAGGTACGGGCACGCGGTATGGCGGCAGCCGGCAACCGGGACACTTGAAGCGAATAACCGCGTTTTACGGCTTCCTCTTCGGTCATGCCGATATGCGCCAACGGCGGATCTGTAAAAATGACATATGGAACCGGAATCCTGTCATCGGTCTTTCGCTTTTTATTGCCGAACAACCGGTTGGTGATAATGCGGAAATCATCCAGGGATAAATAGTCATACAAGGCTCCGCCTCTTACGTCTCCCATAGCCCATATATGCGGGGCGGTGGTCTGAAGATGTTCATTGACGATGACAGCTCCCCGGGTGTCGGTCCGTATGCCGGCTGCGTGCAGGTTGAGGCCGTCGGTCATCGGTCTGCGTCCGGTGGCAAGCAGCAGTGCGTCTCCTTCCCAAAAATAGGGGGTATTGTCGGAATTGTCCGTATAGGTCAATGTTATGCCATCGGCAGTGTCGTATACGGACAGGGCATAGGCGTTCAAACGTATCTCGATGCCTTTCCTTTTCAGAGATTCCAGCATGGATTCCGCAATGTCCCGGTCGGCTTTGGGCATAAAGCGGCTGCCCGTTTCCAGTAACGTGACTTTGCTTCCAAACCCCGCATACATGGTGGCAAACTCCATTCCGATAGCGCCGGCGCCGAGAATGAGCAGGCGTCCGGGAAGTTTGCTCTGTTGGAGTAGCGTTTCGCTGGTGAATACATGCTTGCTTGCGTCGATTCCTTTCACGGCGGGCAGGATAGGGGTAGCTCCCGTATTGATAAAAATTTCCTTTCCTTTAAGGAGAATTTCCTTTTTATCGTGCGAGACGACCTTTACCGTATCGTCGGATACAAAAGATGCCGTACCGTCATACAACGTAATATTGGGGTGCTCCTTGATACGCTCGTGATTCTTGTCCCGCAAGAATGATACGAGCTTGTTTTTCCGCCTTATGGCGAGTGCATAATATTTGGCCTGATTGCCGTAGTCGTCCCGGTAGAGCCGTTCGGCCTGTTCCGATTCGTAAATCAGCGCTTTGGTGGGTATACACCCTACATTCACACATGTTCCCCCGTACATCTGCGGAGAACGTTCGATGATTGCCACTTTCCAGTTGCGGTTGGCGAGTTCGGCAGCCAGCAGTTTTCCGCCTTTGCCGAACCCTATGATGATAGCGTCATATTGTTTCATTTCATTCGTAATTAGGAATTTGTGGCAATGAAACAATAGGAACTGTTTGTTTGTTGCGGGAAGTAAGTTAATGAAAGTTTACCGTTCCAGTTCGCGAAGCGAATCCATTTTCTTCTTCTCGAGGAATTCATAGATGCCGCTCAGGTGCTCGGTCACCCGCTTGTTGCCGAACTCGTACACTTTGCTCACCAGTCCGTCCAGGAAGTCACGGTCGTGGCTCACAAGTATCAGTGTACCGTCGAAGTCCATGAGTGCCTGTTTCAGAATATCTTTGGTCTTCATGTCCAGGTGGTTGGTAGGCTCGTCCAGAATTAGCAGGTTTACGGGTTCCAGCAGCAGCTTAATCATGGCAAGGCGTGTGCGCTCGCCACCGGACAGCACTTTCACTTTCTTCATGGACTCTTCCGGTCCGCCGAACATGAAAGCTCCCAGCAGGTCGCGAATCTTGTTGCGGATTTCTCCTTTGGCTACGTCGTCGATGGTTTGGAATACGGTCAGGTTCTCATCCAGCAAGGATGCCTGGTTTTGGGCGAAATAGCCTATTTGTACATTGTGTCCGATGGTAAGCGTTCCTTCGTGTTCTATTTCTCCCATGATACATTTTACCAATGTGGACTTACCTTCGCCGTTCTTGCCTACGAAAGCCACTTTGTCGCCTCTCTCTATAGTGAGGTTGGCATTCTTGAACACGACATGGTCGCCGTATGTCTTTCCTACGTTCTCCATAATCACCGGATAATTGCCGGAGCGCGGCGAGGGCGGGAATTTCAGCCGCAATGCCGAAGTATCTTCTTCGTCCACTTCCAGAAGCACCAGCTTTTCCAGCATCTTGACGCGGCTCTGCACTTGCAGGGTTTTGGAATAGGTTCCCTTGAAGCGCTCGATGAATTCTTTGGTTTCGGCGATGAACTTCTGTTGGTCGTCGTATGCCTTTTGTTGCTGTTCGCGCCGCTCTTTGCGGAGCTCCAGGTATTTGGAGTAGTTTACTTTATAGTCGTAGATTCGTCCCATAGTCACTTCAATGGTACGGGTCGTGATGTTATCCACAAATTTGCGGTCGTGGCTGATGACGATGACGGCTTTCCCATTGTTGATAAGGAACTCTTCCAGCCATTGGATGGACTCGATGTCGAGGTGGTTGGTAGGCTCGTCCAGCAGCAGTACGTCAGGTTTTTGCAGCAGCAGTTTGGCAAGCTCGATGCGCATGCGCCAGCCACCGCTGAAATCGCTTGTCTGGCGGTTGAAGTCCTCTCTGGTGAATCCGAGGCCGAGCAATGCCTTTTCAACGTCCTCTTCGTAATTGGTGGCATCGATGGCATAAAACTTCTCGCTTAGGGCAGACACCTGTTCGATAAGCTCCATGTAACTGTCGCTTTCATAGTCGGTACGGGTCTCCAGTTCCTTGTTCATGCGGTCTATCTCTGCTTCCATCTCGTGCAGGTGGGCAAAGGCCTGTGCCGTTTCCTGAAAGACGGTACGTCCGTCTTCTGTCATCAGATGCTGGGGCAGATAGGCGATGACACAATCTTTCGGTGCGGAGATTTTGCCGTGGGTGGGCTGCCGCACTCCGGCGAGTATTTTAAGTAATGTACTTTTTCCGGCTCCGTTCTTTCCCATGAGGGCGATACGGTCTTTTTCGTTGATTACGAAGGATATGTCACTGAATAAGGTTGTGCCGCCGAATTCTACGGCGAGTCCGTCAATAGAAATCATTATGTCGTTTTTAAAAATAAGGTGCAAAGATAATGCAAATATATTATTTTTTATACCTTTGTCTCGGACAAACAATAATACAGGTTATGGAAATCGATAATCAATCGGTAGATTACCGTCCGCTCATCCTTGTTGCGGAAGACGATGATAGTAACTTTAAGTTGATAAAGGCTATTATAGGGAGAAAGTGTGAGATAATGTGGGCGAAGAACGGTGAGGAGATTGTCTCTTTGTTTCGTGAATACCGTGACAGGGCGGATGCAATACTGATGGATATTAAGATGCCTGTAATGAATGGTTTGGAAGCTACGCAAATTATACGCCGGGAAGGCGGAACATTGCCTGTTATCATGCAAACGGCCTATGCTTTCTCTACCGACCGTGAAAATGCCATAAAGAGCGGTGCTTCGGAAGTATTGGTAAAGCCCATTACATTGAGCACCTTGCGCAACTGCTTGAGCAGTTACCTTCCCCGACTGGAATGGTAGGCTTTCCGCAATGAAAAGATAACTGTATCTTAGGGCTTGTTTATATTTTGATTAAAGAGTTATATAGCTTGCTATACTCCTCATAAAGACAGAAAAACATCCTCACAAAGAATTCTCTAAAGAATGCTGAACAAAAATTAAGCAGGTTCTGAACAAAATTTCTATTCTTTTGTTAATGAAGTCTAACCAAAATTTAACGGAATGAATAGTAAACTGCGCTTTTTGTTAATATCACTGTTTATATTCTTCGTGGCAGCATTACAGGCTTCAGCAGACGGTGATATCCGTGTATCGGGCGTTGTGATGTCGGAAGGAGAACCTTTGCCGGGAGCATCGGTATTGGTGAAAGGTACTCACAACGGAACGGTAACTGACGTTGACGGGAAATATACCCTTACCGTACCGGCGGACGGTACGCTGGTCTTTAGCTTTATCGGACTGAAAACTACAGAACAGAAAGTCAATGGACGCACAGTTGTCAATGCGGAATTGCTTCCGGACAGCGAACAACTGGATGAGGTAATGGTAGTGGCTTATGCCACTGCCAAGAAGTATAGCTTTACGGGAGCGGCTTCCACGGTAAAGGGGAGCGAGATTGCCAAGATGCAGGTGTCCAATGTGTCGCGTGCGCTCGAAGGTACGGTTTCCGGACTTCAGGCAAGTGCTCCCAGCGGCCAGCCGGGTACGGATGCCGAAATACGTATTCGCGGTATCGGCTCTATCAATGCGTCGAGCGCCCCGCTTTATGTGGTGGACGGCGTCCCTTTCGACGGTAGCATCAACTCCATTAATCCGGAAGATATAGCTTCGCTGACGGTACTGAAAGATGCCGCTTCGGCTGCTCTCTACGGTTCGCGGGGAGCCAACGGTGTCATTATCATAACTACCAAGCAGGGACATACCGACTCGAAAACCACGGTCAGCATCAATGCCAGCTTCGGTGGTTCCAACCGGGCTATCCGCGATTACGACCGTGTTGGAACCAATCAGTACTTCGAACTCTATTGGGAAGCTTTGCGCAACCAATATGCTCTGAATTCGGATAAATATACTCCGCAGACCGCAGCTGCCCAAGCCTCGAAAGACCTGGTAGGCAAGCTGATGGGCGGCGGCCCTAATCCCTACGGACCCAACTATCCGCAACCTGTAGGTACGGACGGCAAACTGCTTGCCGGCGCTACTCCGCTTTGGAATGTGGACTGGCAGAAGGAAATGGAACAACAGGCATTGCGTACGGAAGTCGGATTGAATGTTTCCGGTGGCGGAAAGACCAACCAGTACTATTTCTCGGCCGGCTATCTGAACGACAAGGGTATTGCCCTTGAGTCCGGCTACCAACGCTTCAACTTGCGTTCCAACATTTCGAGCGAGATAACCCGTTGGTTGCGCGGCGGTGTGAATATGAGCTATGCCCACTCCATACAGAACTATCCGGTTTCGTCCGATGCCAAAACGAGCAATGTCATTAACGCCGGACGTCTAATGCCCGATTTTTATCCTGTGTATGAG
Organism: Bacteroides sp. 2201st1_D9_2201SCRN_220225; assembly: GCF_040928965.1. NCBI lineage: Bacteria > Pseudomonadati > Bacteroidota > Bacteroidia > Bacteroidales > Bacteroidaceae > Bacteroides > Bacteroides sp. 2201st1_D9_2201SCRN_220225. Next base: position 22,486 of record NZ_JBCODG010000009.1, read on the forward strand.
ATGAATGCCGACGGCACATACAAACTCGACTCGGAAGGAAAGCGGATTTACGACTTCGGTTCCTACCGGCCGTCGGGCGCTACAGCCAACTGGAACCTGCCTGCAACCTTACCCAATGATAAATCCGAGCGTATGCGGGACGAGTTCTCCGGACGTACTTTCCTTGAGGTCACTTTCCTTGAAGGGTTGAAATTCAAGACCAGCTTCAACTTCGACCTGATAGACTACAATACGCTGGATTATACCAATCCCAAAATTGGCCCTGCCGTCAATACGGGCGGTGGAGCAAGCCGCGAATATACCCGTACCTTCTCATGGACATGGAATAATATCGTGACCTACGATAAGACTTTCGGCGAGCACCACTTCAATATCCTTGCCGGACAAGAGGCTTACTCTTACCGTTACGATGTGTTGCAGGCGGCACGAAGCAACATGGCTGTGCCCGATATGCCGGAACTGGCTGTCGGTTCGCTTGTAACCGCAGGCACGGGCTATCGCATCGATTATTCACTGTTAGGCTATCTTATCAATGCCCAATATGACTACCGGAGCAAGTATTTCTTCTCCGCTTCCTACCGTCGCGACGGTTCCTCGCGTTTCGCACCGGGTACACGCTGGGGCAATTTCTGGTCGTTGGGAGCTTCGTGGCGCATAGACCGCGAAGCGTTCATGCAGAATACCGCCGACTGGCTTTCCGCCCTGACCTTAAAAGCCAGTTATGGCGCGCAGGGCAATGACAACCTGGGTACGTATTATGCCAGCAGCGGACTGTATTCTATCGTTTCACAGGCAGGTGAGAATGCTTTGGTGTCCGACCGTCTTGCAACGCCCGATTTGAAATGGGAGACTAACCTCAACCTCAATGTAGGTATCGACTTTTCATTGTTCGATAACCGTTTCTCCGGTTCGTTCGATTTCTTCCAGCGCCGTTCCAAAGACCTGCTGTATTCCCGTCCGTTGGCAACTTCCCTGGGTTATACTTCTATGGACGAGAATATAGGTGCTTTAAAGAATACGGGCTTTGAAATAGACCTCAAAGGAACGCTTATACACACCCGTGACTTTATGTGGCGTATGGGAGTCAACCTTACGCACTACAAGAACGTGGTGACCGACCTTCCGCTGAAAGACATGCCCGTTACCGGAGTTACCCGCCTGAAGGAAGGGCGTTCGGTCTATGACTTCTATCTGCGCGAATGGGCAGGGGTAGACTCGGACAACGGCGACCCGCTGTGGTATAAGAACGTGAAGGATGAGCAGGGCAATATCACCGGACGCACCACCACCAATGACTATGCTCAGGCTGATTATTACTATGTGGACAAATCCTCGCTCCCTAAGGTGTATGGCGGGTTCAACACCGCTTTCTCATACAAGGGCTTTGAGTTGTCCGCCATCTTTGCCTACAGCATAGGCGGTTATATCGTAGACCGTGACATTACGATGCTGTGGAGCAACGGAAGCAATCCGGGACGTGCCTGGTCTACCGAGATACTGAAACGCTGGACGCCGGAAAACCGCTACACGGACGTGCCGGCCTTGAAAACAGTGTCCAATAACTGGAACTCCAACTCCACCCGCAATCTGTTCAACAATTCGTATCTGCGGATGAAGAACATCACGCTGTCCTACAACTTCCCGCAGCCGTTGATAAAGAAAATCAGCCTGAACAGCCTGCAACTTTTTGTACAGGCGGACAACCTGCTGACTTTCTCCAAGAATCAGGGACTGGACCCGGAGCAGGGCATCACAGGACTGACCTATTACCGTTATCCTGCCATGCGTTCCATTTCGGGCGGGCTTAATGTTTCATTCTAAATCACTGTTAACAATGAATACTTTCCTTAAAAATACAGCAATCCTCGCAGTGGGATTATTATCCGTCTTGTCCTCGTGCAGCGGAGACTTTCTCGACAACAAACCTACGGACGCCGTAGATTCGGGGATCGTCCCCGTACCTTCCAATGCCGGACGTATCTTCAACGGTGCATGGTATAACTTGTTTGAGTACAGCAGTACGTATGCCAATATCGGCTATCGTGCCCTGATGTTGCAGGACGACATGATGGCGGACGATGTGGTGTCGCGTCCAATGTATGGTTTCAACTCATCCTACCAGTTTAACGATGTGGGGATGCCGGCCAACAACCGCACCGCATTTGCCTGGTATCTGATGTACAAGACTATTGACAATTGCAATACCGCCATTTCCATTACCGCGACCGGTGATGATAATACGGCCGATTTCCGCCATTCCCAGGGGCAAGCCTACGCTTTGCGGGCTTTCTGTTATCTGCATCTGGCTCAGCACTACCAGTTTACTTACCTGAAAGACCCTTCCGCACCGGCTGTTCCTCTTTATACGGAACCTACCGCCTCTACGACAGAGCCCAAAGGGAAGGCTACCCTGGAAGAGATATATACGCAGATATTCAAAGACCTGAATAAGGCTAAGGAGCTTCTTGAAGGGTATGTCCGTCCGGACGATAAATCCAAGTTCAAGCCGGATGTAAGCGTTGTCAACGGATTGCTGGCACGTGCCTGTTTGCTTACCGGACAATGGAATGAAGCCGCCGGGGCTGCACTTGAGGCGGCTGAAGGATATACTTTGATGACGGATGCCAAAACGTATATGGGCTTTAACGACATATCCAATACCGAATGGATGTGGGGGCATCCCCAATCTGTGAGTCAGTCCGACGCCAGTTATAATTTCTATTATATTGATGTGGTGACCCCTGATGCGTATAACAGTTTTATGGCCGACCCGCATTTTAAGGACATTTTCGAAGCGGGGGATATCCGTCTGGAGCTGTTCCAGTGGATGCGCGAAGGCTATTTGGGTTATCGCAAGTTCCGCATCCGTGCCGACCAGACCGGTGATATCGTCGTGATGCGTTCCGCCGAGATGTATCTGATAGCTGCGGAAGCACTGGCTCGTGAAGGACGGTTGGAGGAAGCCGTGAAGCCGTTGAACACATTGCGTAATGCCCGCGGACTTGCCGATTATGATCTGGCAGGCAAGACGCAGGAACGGCTTGTCGATGATATTCTGCTGGAACGCCGCCGCGAATTGTGGGGTGAGGGATTCGGCATTACCGATATTCTCCGTACGCAACGTTCGGTAGAACGCATGCCGTTGACGAAGGAGGAAGCGGAGAAAACGTACGATTGCTGGCAGCAGGGAGATACTTATAGGGAATATAACCCCGAAGGTCATTGGTTTACTTCCTTTCCCGACGGAACGAAGTTTGTGCCGAACAGTGTGTATTATTTGTATGCCATTCCGGAAAAGGAGACGAATGCGAATCCTAATCTATAGGAGAAGGGTGTTGGGTAGTGATTGATGTTTTTTTAGGCACGGATTACGCAGAATTACGCGGATTGCACGGATTTATTTTATTCTTTTTCCGTGTAATCCGCGTAATTCTGCGTAATCCGTGCCTAAAAATAGTACCCTGAATAGTGCGTAACCGGCATATCTTCAGATTTGTTACTCCGTCTTCTTACTTTCTCTTTCCTGCATTTTGCGTTTTACGAACTCAATCTTCAGGTTGGCCTCTTCCATATTCTTCTTGATTTCCGTGATGGAAGACAGCAGTTGCGCCAGTTCATAGACAGCTGCCACCGCCTTGCGGTCGTTCGGTGTCATGACAGTGGCATAGGAACGTTCGCCAAGATAGTGTACGCGGATATTCTTGTCTTTGTTCAGATTGAGGAAAGCGATTACATTACCGTCTTCGCCCAGCTTATAGTCCGCTTTCTCTATCTTCTCGCCCAAATCGGTCGTTTCATAGCTGTCTTTGGAAGCCGGGGTTTCGGCAAAACTGCCGTCGGGTACGGTGACTTTCACTGCGAGGTGATGGATGTTATGCGGGCCGCAATAGATGGAAGTCATGCTCATCACTCCGGTTTCATCTACCTGAAAACGCAGGTAAGAGCGGTGCAGGTTCTTTTCTATTACTTGTGAGGGATGCAGGTAATTGCCGATTTTTTGATATTCGGCATCTTTCTCGAAAGTATAATTCTTCTTGATGGCATCCACCTCTTTTTGTTTTTCCTGGAGCATACTGTCGAGGTAGACCAGCGTTTTCTCCTGTTCTTTCAGTTCCACCTGCTGCATTAGTCCGATACCCTCGCGGCGTGTTTCAAAGGCCTTCGGATAGAGTATCTTGATGCTGTCAATCTGAATCTTCGCTTCGCTGTAATCTCCGCGTTCAAACGCTTCGCGGGCTGCCTGGAGTTTCTCTCCTGCTTTTTTCTCTACATTGCTGCAAGAGAAGAGCGTGCAGCAGAGGCACGCAAGGAATGCTGCTTTCTTCATAATTTTCATTCTTGATGTTAGTGGGGGCAAAAATAAAAAATAATATCCGTATCTTTGCACCCTCAAAATGATTTATTGACAAATGATTGAATTGACGACAGAAGAACTGAAGCAGCGTTTCAGTGACAGCATATTTAAGCGGATTTCCGAAACAGCGGATGAATTGGGACTGGAGTGCTACGTAGTCGGCGGCTACGTGCGCGACATATTCCTGCAGCGTCCTTCCAAAGACATCGATGTGGTAGTAGTGGGCAGCGGCATTGCAATGGCCGAGGCGCTTGCCAGGCGTTTGGGGCGCGGCGCGCATCTTTCTGTTTTCAAGAATTTCGGGACGGCGCAGTTGAAGTATCACGGCACGGAAGTGGAGTTTGTGGGTGCACGTAAAGAGTCCTACACGCACGATTCGCGCAAACCGATTGTTGAGGACGGCTCGCTGGAAGACGACCAGAACCGCCGGGATTTTACTATCAATGCCTTGGCGGTCTGCCTGAACAGTCAGCGTTACGGCGAGTTGGTAGACCCCTTCGGCGGCATGGCGGACATGAAGGAGAAGACCATCCGCACGCCGCTCGACCCGGACATAACCTTCAGCGACGACCCTCTGCGCATGATGCGTTGTATCCGCTTTGCCACCCAACTGAATTTCTATATCGACGATGATACGTTCGAGTCCTTATGCCGCAACAAAGAGCGCATCTCCATCATATCCAAAGAGCGCATTGCAGACGAGCTGAACAAGATTCTGCTCTCTCCCGTTCCGTCCAAAGGATTTATAGACTTGGACCGTTCGGGCCTGTTGCAGCTCATCTTCCCGGAACTGGTTGCCTTGCAAGGCGTTGAAACCCGTAATGGCAGAGCGCATAAGGACAACTTCTACCATACGCTCGAAGTGCTCGATAATATCAGCAAAAAGACCGATAACCTCTGGCTGCGCTGGGCAGCCCTTCTGCACGATATAGCCAAACCAGCGACCAAACGCTGGGAACCTCGTGCCGGATGGACATTCCACAACCATAACTTCATCGGCGAGAAGATGATACCCGATATCTTCCGGAGAATGAAGCTTCCCATGAATGAGAAGATGAAATACGTGCAGAAGCTGGTAGGGCTACACATGCGTCCCATAGTGATAGCGGATGATGTGGTGACCGACTCGGCCGTACGTCGCCTGCTGTTTGAGGCTGGCGATGATATAGACGACCTCATGACCTTGTGTGAGGCCGATATCACTTCCAAGAATATGGAGCGCAAGCAGCGCTTTCTGAACAACTTCCAACTGGTGCGTCAGAAACTGAAGGACTTGGAAGAGCGCGACCGTATCCGTAACTTCCAGCCTCCTGTCAGCGGTGAGGAGATTATGAAAACATTCAATCTTCCCCCCTGCCAGCAAGTGGGTGCATTGAAGAGTGCTATCAAGGATGCCATATTGGACGGCGTCATTCCCAATGAGTATGAAGCAGCCCGTGCGTTTATGCTGCAACGGGCGGAGAAAATGGGGCTGAAATAGGCTCCGGCACTCTATGGAAGAAAACAGGGAGTGTGTCAAAATTCAATTTTGAGGAGATAAACTTTTAACTTGAAATTTGCACATTCTGAAAGAATCAGAAAAGGGTCGTATCATAACTCTCAAAGTGGAGTTTGATACGGCCCTTTTAAAGGTTATAATTACAATCTGTAACTTTTCAGAGGCTCATTTTAGTTTTGACAGCCTCTTAGCAAAATGTATATCGCTTAACTTTCGGTTGATAAAGGAATGTCCTTACTCTTCCGCCTGGAATTTTCGGCTCACCTTCATCAGGTTGATGGAGTAGGTCACAATATTCTGTGCTTCCTGTATCATCGTCAGATACACCATGCTTACCTTAATGCTGCCGGACTGGCTTTGAATGCGCTGTAACTCTTCGCGTTTCAGGTGGGCGAGCTGGCCGTTCAGGTCGTTGGCTTTGTGTATATCTTCTTCGAAGTTATTGTAGTTGTTGTTCTCCAGCTTGTGGCGGCACACCTGCAACAGGTAAACGATGTCTTCCGTTACATCGGCAAACTCGCCTTTCTGGATGGTGTCGAGCGGTTTGAAGTTATTGTCGATATGCTCCAGACACGGTTCGCAAAGACGTCCCACACTATATACCAGTTCGCTGGCAAAGTCATTGCCCTGGTAGTAGTAAAGTCCTTTTTCGAGCACCGTATTGTTGTCCAGGCGGCACATGGCAAGCGTACCGGTACGTTTCATCTGTTTAATCAGTTGTTTCTCGAACTTCACGGAACCCATTGCCCGGCGCAGTCCGCGCAGGTTTTCGTGCAGGAAAGCGGTGACGGTGCGTTCGAAGTTATCTTCCGTAAATTCCAGTATTTTGCCCAATTCCTCACGGGTGTGCTTGCGCAGCAATTCCAGAATCTCCATGTTGTCCGTGCTCTGCATCAGTTGCTTGATGGTAGCGTTTCCTTTTTCCTTCTCTTTGCGCTTCTTGTACATTACCTGGCTGCGTATCAGCATGAATACTGCCAGACCGATAAGGGCGATGATAGCGATTGTACCTCCGAAATGAATTACGAAGGTAACGAAGAAACAGATGGTAAACGCCGCTCCGGCAGTGATGAACCAGCCGCCGATAACGCTCAGTACGCCGGTGATACGGAATACGGCGGAGTCGCGTCCCCAGGCGCGGTCGGCAAGGGAAGTACCCATAGCCACCATGAAAGTAACGTAAGTGGTGGAGAGCGGGAGTTTCAGTGAAGTACCCAGGGCAATGAGCAGGCCGGCAAGTACCAGATTGATGGAGGCACGTACCAAGTCGAACGCCGCACCGTCGGCAATGATGGCTTCGTCCTTTTGGAAACGGGTCTCAATCCAGCGTTTGCCGCTTTCGGGCATCACTTTGGAAAGTCCGTTGGCTATCGTCATACTGAAACGTACCAGTGTACGTGCTATGGGAGTGCTGCCGAAGCTCTCTTCACCTTCGTCCTGGCGAGAGAGGTCGACGGAAGTCTTGATTACATTGTGTGCTTTCTTGGATGTGCACAGCGCATATACCATGATGGCGCCCGCACCGATAAGGAAGTACCACGGCGTTTTGGCAGGGCCGAGCAGTGAGGTCATCAGGAAGCCGTCGGGACCTGCGGCAGTGCCGTTGGTCGTATAGTCGATGAAAGAGGAGTAACCGGCAAGGGGCACACCTATGAAGTTCACCAAGTCGTTGCCGGCAAAGGCGAGGGCGAGGGCGAAGGTACCCAGAAGAACCACTATCTTGAATACGTTTACCTTGCACCAGTGCAGCACCTGCATCAATATGGTGAAGAACACGAAGAAGCAGCCGATGAGCATAGCAGTATTCTCCTGTATCCAGTGCTTGTTTTCGGGAGTCATGAAAGAGCTGTCCTTCAAACCTTTTATCAGCATGAAGTAGATGATGGAAGTAGCTGCGATACCGCCGAAGATACCGATGCTGTACTTCATCTTTTTGGTGTAGTTGAAAGTGAAGACGATACGTGCCAGCCATTGCACCAGCATACCGAAGAAAAAGGCGATGGCTACGGATACGAATATCGCCATGATAACGGACAATGCCTTGTCTGTGTTGATAAGATCGCCCAGCCCGAGCGTATCGCTGCCATACACTTTGATGAGGGCGAGGGCAAAGGTTCCGCCCAGCAGTTCAAAGACCATGGATACGGTGGTGGACGTCGGCATTCCCATGGTGTTGAATACATCCAGCAGTACCACGTCTGTCAGCATCACTGCCAACAGGATGCACATGATTTCCGCAAAATAAAAATGCTCCGGCTGGTAGATACCGTGACGGGCAATGTCCATCATGCCGTTGGAGAGGGCAGCGCCGATGAATACACCGATACCTGCTATAAACAGTATCGTCTTGAAAGATGCTGCTTTGGCTCCGACAGCAGATTGTAGAAAGTTAACCGCATCATTACTGACACCCACGACTAGGTCGAAGACCGCGAGGACGAACAGGAAGATGACAATGCATAAGTAGATAGTTTCCATAACATGTATTTTATTTCCGGTTGCAAAGGAACGTGTTTCGTGTTGCAGGGAAATGTCATATATGTTACAGAAATGTTACAAACTTCTCTCTCAACTTTCCACTTTCAGTTCTCCGCTTTTCAGGTATTCGTAGAAAGTATATTGCGCCCGTACTTTCTCCTTTTGCGGACGGGCTGATTTCCAGCGGTTACGCAGGTGGTCGTCCACAAAGCAGGCTTTGCGCTTGTCCGAGAGCTGGATGGAAAGCATGTCCGACAGTTCCCGTTTCAAATCCGGGTCCAGAATTGGGGTTACAGCCTCTATGCGGCGATACAGGTTCCGGCGCATCCAGTCCGGCGAACCGAGGAAAAGTTTCGGCTTCCCGCCGTTGCCGAAGTACCACACGCGGGCATGTTCCAGAAATGTATCCACAATACGTGTTACACGGATGTTACGGCTGTACTTCCGTCCGGGAATGAGGCAGCAGATACCCCGTACAATAAGGTCTATCCTGACTCCGGCCTGCGAGGCTTCGTACAGGCGGTCTATCATGGCGGGGTCTTGCAGGGCGTTCATTTTGAGTATAATCCTTCCTTGTTTTCCGCTTTTCGCCAGTTCTATTTCATGGTCGATGAGGCGGTTCAGTTCGGGAATCAGGTTGAAGCGTGCCACCAGCAGGCGGTGGAACACGGGATTTTCCTTGCCCTGAAAAGTGCGGAACAGGTTGTGCAGGTCGTTTACGAGTATGGGGTTGCAGGTGAACAGACCGGAGTCGGCATAGAGCGTGGCGGTCTTTTCGTTGAAGTTTCCGGTGCTGATGTAGGCATAGCTGGGCAGTTTGTGGCCTTGTCTGTCGCGGCGCAGCACAAGGGCTACTTTGGCATGTACCTTCAGTCCGGGCAGGCTGAACAGGATATTGATACCGGCGGCTTTCATCATCTCGGCGGTGGCAAGGTTGTTCTCCTCGTCAAAACGGGCTTTCAGCTCTACGAAAACGGTTACTTTCTTACCGTTCTGTGCGGCGGCTATCAGGGTGTTGATAACTGCGGAGTTTTCCGCAACGCGGTATTGGGTTACCATGATTTCGCGCACGGTGGGTTCGTGTACGGCTTCGTACAGGAAATGGATGAAGTGCTCGAAAGAGTGGTACGGGTAGTGCAACAGCAGGTCTTTTTTCTCCACATACCGGAAGATGGACTCCCGCTCGTCCAGGCAGGTCAGCTTCATGGGCTGAGGCTTGCGGATGGGGCGCACGGCATTGTTCGGATTGGGCAGATGCCGCAGGTCTTCCATATTGAGGTGTTTGTCGCCCGGAACCAGTTCCTGGCGGTTGATGCGGAAGGCATCTACAAGGAAGTCCAGAAAATCGTCGGGCATGGCGCGGTCGTACACAAAACGGCAGACGGCTCCTATCTTGCGTTTTTTCACTTTGCTTTTCACCTGCTCTATAATTTCGGATGTGTTGGCGGACTCGTCTATCAGTATGTCCGCATCCCGCGAAATCTTGATGCAGTAGCTGCTGTCCACATCGTAGCCGGGGAATATCGTGTCGATATTGGCTTTGATGATGTCCTCGATGAACATCAGGTAGTAGTTCTTCCCGTGCTTGGGCAGCTCGATGAAGCGGGGCACTTTGCTGTAGGGCAGCTTCATCACGAAGTATTGGGGAGTTCTTCCTTTGTTTGCTTGTCCCTCTGTGCCCTTGTCTCCTTTCGGATACAGTCGTATGGCAAGGTACAGACGGTTGTCGCGCAGGAACGATATTACCTTGTCCTTGCTGACAGGTACGGGAGAGAGATACGGAAAGATTTCTTCCCGGAAGAAGCTCCGCAGGAATTCTTTATGGAAAGGCTCTACGTTGCGGCTTTGGTAGAAGATGATGTGCTGTTGCCGCAGGGCAGGCAGTATTTTCTGTTCGTAGATGCGGATACGCTCTTCCAGTTGGCGGTTCACCTCTTCGTTGATTTCGGACACCAGTTGCATGGCGGACTGCACACTCTCTTCATCGCTGTGTGCGGCGCCGGTGGCAATGGCCTTATGGTCGGCCACACGTATTTTGTAGAACTCTTCCAGGTTGGACGAGTATATGGATATAAAGTTGATGCGCTCGTACAGCGGCAGTGTATCGTCTTCCGCTTCCAGCAATACCCGGTAGTTGAATGACAACCAACTGATGTCGCGCTTGAAATATCTGCTCTCCATAAATAAGATTAGGTTTATTTTCCAAATATAGCTACCTTTGCACACATAAACAAATGAAAAATGACAAAAGTTGGTTTACTGTCGGATACGCACGGGTATTGGGATGAGAAGTATTTGCAGTACTTCGAGCCGTGCGATGAAATATGGCATGCAGGTGACATCGGTACGTTGGAAGTGGCACAGAAGCTGGCGGCTTTCCGTCCGTTCCGTGCGGTGTACGGCAACATAGACGGGCAGGATCTGCGCCGGCTCTATCCGCAGGTGCTCCGTTTTACGGTAGACGGCGCCGAGGTGCTGATGAAACATATCGGCGGCTATCCCGGCAAATACGATCCGTCCATACAGGGAAGCATTCTGGTGCATCCGCCCAAACTGTTCATCAGCGGTCATTCGCATATATTGAAGGTGAAGTTCGACAAGACACTGGGCATGCTTCATATAAACCCCGGCGCAGCGGGCATTTACGGCTTTCATAAAGTGCGTACCATGGTGCGTTTCGTTGTGGACAACGGCGTGTTCAAAGACCTTGAAGTCATAGAGCTTGCCGGCTGATTTTGACTTTATTATTTTGTCATGTCAGAACTTTTTCAGAACTTTGTGCCCTGAATAGCAACGAGAGCCGTGGGGCATTGTCCTCCTTCTTATTTTATTCTACATTTGAAGTCAATCCAATAAAGAACTGAAATATGAAAGGAATTATTCTTGCAGGTGGCAGCGCCACTCGTCTCTATCCATTGTCAAAGGCTATCTCCAAGCAGATTATGCCGGTCTACGACAAACCCATGATTTACTACCCCCTTTCTACATTGATGCTGGCGGGAATACGTGAAGTGCTGATTATCTCCACTCCGCGCGACCTACCCATGTTTCGCGATTTGTTAGGAACAGGCGAGGAGCTTGGTATGTCTTTTTCTTATAAGATACAGGAAAAGCCCAACGGACTGGCACAGGCTTTCGTGCTTGGAGCGGAATTTCTGAACGGTGAGCCGGGATGCCTTATCTTGGGCGATAATATGTTCTATGGTCAGGGCTTTTCCGCCATGTTGAAGCGTGCCGCTTCTATCGAGAAGGGTGCATGTATCTTCGGTTATTATGTAAAAGACCCGCGTGCATACGGCGTGGTAGAGTTCGATGCCGACGGCAAGGCCATTTCTCTAGAAGAGAAACCGGCACAGCCCAAGAGCAATTATGCGGTTCCCGGTTTGTACTTCTACGATTCTACTGTGACGGAAAAGGCCGCCGCCTTGAAGCCTTCTGCCCGCGGTGAATATGAAATAACCGACCTCAACCGTCTTTATCTGGAAGAAGGAACGCTGAAAGTGGAACTCTTCGGACGTGGATTCGCCTGGTTGGATACGGGTAATTGCGACAGCCTGCTCGAAGCAAGCAATTTCGTTGCTACCATACAGAACCGTCAGGGGTTCCGTGTGAGCTGTATTGAGGAGATAGCATGGCGCAAAGGCTGGATAGATGTAGACCAGCTCCATCGTCTCGGTGAACAGCTTGGAAAAACCGAATACGGCAAATATCTGATGGAACTTGCAGACTCGTACCGCTGACAAGAAACATGTGACTTCTCTATTTCTTAATTTTTAATTCTCAATTTTTAATTTATGAAGACTTATCTTGTAACCGGTGCTGCCGGTTTTATCGGAGCTAATTATATAAAGTATATTCTGGCGAAGCACGACGATATAAAAGTTGTAATATTGGATGCCCTGACCTATGCGGGCAATTTAGGTACTATTGCCAAGGACATCGATGATGAACGTTGCTTCTTCGTGAAAGGCGACATTTGCGACCGTATCCTTGCCGATGAACTGTTTGCCAAATATAAATTCGATTATGTGGTGAACTTCGCAGCCGAAAGCCATGTAGACCGCAGTATCGAGAATCCGCAACTGTTCCTTATGACCAACATTCTGGGTACTCAGAATCTGCTGGATGCCGCCCGTCGTGCATGGGTGACGGGTAAGGACGAGTCAGGCTATCCTACCTGGCGTAACGGAGTGCGCTATCATCAGGTATCTACGGACGAGGTTTACGGTTCGCTGGGAGCGGAAGGCTTCTTCACGGAGAAGACCCCGCTGTGTCCGCATAGCCCGTACAGCGCTTCCAAGACCAGTGCCGATATGGTGGTGATGGCCTATCATGATACCTACAAAATGCCTGTTACCATCACCCGCTGTTCCAATAACTACGGCCCGTATCACTTCCCGGAAAAACTGATTCCGCTGATTATAAAGAATATCCTTGAAGGCAAGAACCTGCCAGTGTACGGTGACGGCAGCAATGTACGCGACTGGCTGTACGTGGAAGACCACTGTAAGGCCATCGACCTTGTAGTGCGCAAAGGCGTGGAAGGTGAGGTTTATAACGTAGGCGGCCATAACGAAAAGACCAATCTGGAGATTGTGAAACTGACTATCGCTACTATCCGCCGTCTCATGGAAGAGGAGCCGAAATACCGTGCAGTCCTGAAAAAGCAAGTGAAAGATGCCGACGGACAGATTGACATCAGTTGGATAAACGAAGATCTGATAACGTTCGTGAAGGACCGCCTCGGTCATGACCAGCGTTATGCCATCGACCCCACCAAGATAACGGATGCCTTAGGCTGGTATCCCGAAACAAAATTTGAAGTGGGTATCGTTAAGACCATCGAATGGTATCTGAATAATCAGGACTGGGTGGAAGAAGTTACCAGCGGCGATTATCAGAAGTACTACGAAAGAATGTACGGAAAGAAATAACCGTTACAGAATAAAGGCAAGGCTTAGCAACAAGCCGAAGAACAGCATATTACGTGAGGTTTCACCTAATATGCTGTTTAGTTTTTTACCGCTTCGTATGGCTGCCATTCTGTGCCAGGTCAGCACATGCAGGCAGAGGTAGACGCAGGGAGCCCAGATAAAGGCAAGCGGCTCTATTTTGCCGGTATAAACAAACCATAGGCTGAGCAAGGCGGCTGCCACGCCTAATCCCAGATATAGGTAACGGCCGAAAGGTTCGCCGAAACGGACAATCAGCGTACGTTTGCCGCTGAGGGCGTCCTGTTCCCGGTCGCGGTAGTTGTTTACGACCAGCAAGGTGTCTATTACCAGACCGCAGATGAACGAGGCTACCCATACGTCGGCCGTAATGGAGTGGGCTTGTACGTAATAAGTTCCGCCTACGGGGATAAAGCCGAAGAAAACCAGTACGAGCAAGTCACCCCAGCCTTTGTAGGAGAGTAGGGTGGTGTATAGGAAAGCGAATATTACGCAGAGCAACCCCAGCAGTATCAGTTCCCAACCGCCGTGAGGCAATTGTCCCCAGCACTGCTGCAAGAGTGTGCAACCTATGAGGCAGGAAAATATGAGCATACCTGCTATCCCTCGTTTCATGGCTGTGGGAGTAATCCAGCCTTGTGCGCAGGCACGTTCGGGGCCGAGGCGGTCTGCACGGTCACTGCCTTTCAGGTAATCGTAAAGGTCGTTGATGAAATTGGCGGCAATCTGCATGCCGCAGGCAAACAGGGCACATAGCAGCGCCGGTATGATGTTGAATGCTTCATCGGCAAATGCCAGAGCAGAACCTGTCAATACGGGAATAACGGCTCCCGTCAGTGTCTTGGGACGGGCGGCAAGTATCCATGCGTGGAACGAGTTGGTAGCTATTGCTTTCATGTCGTACTTTTAGAAAGTTATACTACAAAGATAGTGAAAGGATTTGTTATCTTTGCACTGCTATTCGGGTAAAATTATTCATTGCGTCAAACAATAAAGATAAATCTATGGCTCAGGCACTGTTTTATAGAGGGTTCGGGAGACTGCTGTTTTTTTCTTTTCCGGTATTGCTGTTCTTTTCATCGTGCCGGTCTGCGCGTAATTTTACCTCGCCTCTTCCCGGTGAGTATTCTGTCCGGATATCCGGATTTCCGGCATCCGGATATAAGAATGTGAAGCGCATCAGGCAGTATGAGTTTGCACACCGTGATGTTCCTGCCGCATTCGACGGTTGCAGGCTGGCTTTTGTCTCGGATTTGCACTACCGTAGTTTGCTGAAAGAGAAAGGGCTGAAGGACATCACCCGCCTGTTGAATGATTTGCAGGTCGATGCCCTGCTGATAGGTGGTGACCTGCATGAGGGCTGCGAGTATGTTCCGGCTGTGATTGCGGCATTGGGAGCTGTGAAAACGCCTTTGGGCACTTATGCCGTTCTTGGAAACAATGATTATGAGGCTTGTTACGATGATATTCTAAAGGAAATGGAACGTCAGGGCATTCGCTTGCTGGAGCATAAAGCGGATACTTTGAAGCGGAATGGTGAGCGGATTGTGATAGCCGGGGTGCGCAATCCTTTCAATCTTGAACGGAACGGGCAGTCGCCCACGCTTTCCCTCTCTCCCGATGACTTCGTCATATTGCTGACGCATACTCCCGATTATGCCGAAGATGTTCCCATAACCAATGCCGACCTTGTGCTTGCAGGACATACGCACGGCGGGCAGGTAACGCTGTTCGGGCTGTATGCTCCTGTAGTTCCTTCTCGTTACGGGCAACGTTTCCTGAAAGGGATAAGGACTAATTCCGACAAGCAACCTGTCATCATAACAAACGGTATCGGAACTTCCAGTAAGAATCTGCGGTTGTTTGCACCAAGTGAGGTGGTAGTCCTGACACTGAGAAAGTTATAAGCGTATTTATATTTGTGCCAAGCTTGTGGCACAACCGTGCCTATTAAATGGCACAACTGTGCCACCCTAAAAACACAATTATGCTGTCAGGGTGGAATGGCTGGAGGATGCTCTTGCGTCATCATTCTGATATTACAAACAGATGATGGTGTTGCTGAAAACGTAGAATGGATATATCCTGCGTTTTATAAGTAAGGATTTACTTCTACATCTTGAGGCTTTTCTTCTACGGTGTCGTCAACCGAAATTCCCATGTCAATTCTGCCGCTGGCGCTGGTTTTTATATTCAGTTTATACCATTTTGCCGCTTCAAGCTGAATGGTTTGCGTTGCTGTACGCACATTGCCTTTATATGTACCGGAAACGGTGCATTTCAGATTAGGATTTTTACTGTCGATGTTAAAAAACGCTGCATCGTATGTACTGTTGCATTTGCCGTTACTGTCGAAGGTGATGATCCGTGAAGGTTCCGCCTCTGTAGAAACCTCAACGGTATAACCATTGAATACCTGTGCAAAGACTTCGTCATAGGCAATACTTACTTTGGCATTGGCCATAGTGCAGGTTACTTTGACGTTGCTTATCTCATTGGTCCTGACTTCAAAAGGGGCGCTTGTTCCGAAGTAACGTATTTGTCCCACTCCGTCATTAGCGGATTGTCCAACCTCTTCCGTGCAGCTTTCAGCCGTAACTGTGTAGCCGCTTCCTATGGGGAAGATGAAGGTGGTGTTCTTAAAGGTCAGAAAGTTGGTTGACTCTAATTTCACATTGCCGTTTTGGAGGACTTGTATGTTGTAGTCCTTCGCATCCGTTTCCGTAAGGTCTGTTACCGTGCGGGTGCTTACTTCGATTTCAGGAGCAGTGGAGTTTTCCAGAGTGAGATTAATCTGTCCGCATTCTTGTACCGGTTCATCATTATTGGTGCAGGCTGCTGCAATCAGCGCAATTCCTGCTAAAGCTAAAAGTTTCTTCATTGTTATAATTGGGGTTTAATTATTCGTAATCATAGTTTAAGACAACATTATCTATTTTGAGAACACTACCTACGACACGGTCTTCTCCAAAGGGAGAACTACCGTAACCACCGTTTTCTCTATGCATATTGGAGATAGTGGTATCGTAACCGGATTGAAAAAAGACAGTAATATATTTGGCCTTGCTTTGCATATGCTCTTTATTATATTCAAATTTGAGAGTCTGTGTGGTATACTCCTCTTGTCCGGATGAGTTGAATTCAATGGTACTTGCAATTTCTTTTTTATCCGCATTATATACTTTGGCATAAGCCAGGCACTTGTCGTTGATGACAGGGGAATATTTGTAGTCGAACGATATACTTGTAGGACGGCTTTCATGCTGTATGCCTAATGTGTATGTATCGGTGTTTTTATCGAATGTGCCTGTGAAAAGGTAACCTGCATATGCTGTTCCGTTATCCCGGGTATAAGTATATACTTCATCTCTGCTCCAAGTGCCACTGACTTTTTTGTTGTAGAATGCCAATGTTGAAATTTCTACAGCATTTGCGTCTTTGCTGCTGTCTGCTGTTGGAACAGTACCGGAACACCAGCGCCACCAGACTCCATAACCGACTCCTGTTCCCCAGCCTGTGGCACTTTCCCCACCTTTGGTCGTTCTTTCATTTCTCGTGTTCCAACCTGGAAGGTAATAACAATATAATGGACGGCTCCAACTGCCGTTACCTCCATTTATCTCTTTTTTATTCCAGACTGATTCAAAATTGCCATTCTCCAATTGTTCTGCACTTTCCATTGTTACTTGCTGTGAATTAGTACAGATGATGCTTCCAAAGCGGGAACGGATGGTATATTGGTTGTTGGCAACGAGCCCCTTTATAACAGTCTTTCCATTATCATTTATAGCTTGTATCCAGTTAATTCCGTCCGCTGAAGCTTCGTACACGATATTGGCCAACACTTTTTCCGTCATTTCCGGTTTGGAGCTCATATTCGTTGCCGTCATAGGAGTAATATATATAAATGTACTCCATACATCTCCTTCCATTTGCTCCGGTAGTGTAAAAGAAGGCAAATCGGGATTGCAATTCAGTGTATAGCGATTAGCGACAAGCACGTCTTTTAGTTCCCAAGAGTTCGATTTTGCTTCATTTAAAGTATTCGTACCGGATAATGTTAATGTATAATCCTTGCCTGCCGGTACAAAAAAGTCAGCGTTATTAGGGATTTCTTGTATGCTTGTCCCATCGGAAATCTCGATTTTGTAGGTGTCGTAGTGCTCAAGCAAATTATCGGCTATTGTAGGATGGACGATTGCGCAGGATAGCTTTACGGAAAGGCTCTTTGCTGTTTCCGTGGCTGTTGTAATCCGGAACTCTTCTGTTGCGGCATATAAATAAGGAGCGGTTCCCATGTTTTCCGTTCCATAAGATGCTTCTAACCTGTAAAAGCCTTCATCCAATACTAAAGACGTGAACTCTCCTGTTTGGTTGTACACCACTTCTCCGGTCTGCGTATCGGTTACTTTGTATGTCAGTTCAGATGCCGTTGGTGCGGTAAAAGTGCTTGTGGCACGGGTGACAGTCTCTGCTGAGGCTTCTGCCGAAATATCCACATCTTTCAGCACGAGCCGTCCTTTGCCTTTGTACGAGGGTTGCAAAACGTCTTCCTGGCAGCTTGTAAACCCAAGAAACAGGCAGAGTATGAATATGTATCGCATTGCGTTTCTCATATCTTCTTATTCTTTTCAATAGTCATAATCCAAACTAAACTCATCTACGTGAAGTGTGCTTCCTCTGCCCCCTACGAAGTAGTCGCCATATTTACTTGCCGAGCATACGATGACAATGTAGGTTGGTACACGGTTAGTAACACGGTAGTCCAGGTTCAATTCGAACTTTTTGTATTCCGTTACTGTTGTTCCGCTGTACATTTCGGCATAGGCGATGATATGCTCGTCGTTTTTGTCAAACAGCTTTCTGTTGGTAGGGCGGGTGCGTATCTCTATCGGTTCCGTCCAATCGCCCAAAGCGATGTATATGGCACATGTATCGGGCTTTCCCTTGTAATTTTGGAAACGCGTATAGTCCTGACTACCTTCGGCTGGCAGGTCTGTGACAGGTGCGGTGGTATATTTGTAGTATCCTTTCAATTTTGTCGGGCGGCCTGTAAATGGCTGGCCGAAGTTCAAAATACCGTTTGTACCGTCCACCTTGATGAATTTTCCCGTAAACAGGTTGCCGGCAGCAAATTTCACGATTACATTCTTCGATTCCAGCCTGGCTGCTTTGCCGCTTCCGGCAGCGGTGTCATCGGTGGGGGTGGAATTGCTCTGACTGGCTGTGGTAACGCCTATATTGCCGGTATCCCAAAATGGCGTACTATTTTCTTCCCAGGGGTTTGCCACTTTGCCATCCATGCTCCAATAATCGAAAGAAGCATTGGGCAGTTCTATTGCCGCTGTAGTGGTGAAGGTCTTTTCCGTACTTATGGAAGTTCCCGAATATGCACGGCAGACATAGGCGGTCGATGCTTTCAGGTGAGGAATGCGGGCCGAGAAACTGCCACCGGTCGTTATCATATAGGAAGCATCTACTTTCTGCCACTCTTCAGAGGTTGCCTCACGTATTTCGAAGCCGTTGTCTTCGCCTTCAAGCCCCTCTCCATACAGCCAGGCTACATTGACCCAACCGTCTGCCGATGTTATCTTGACAGCATCTGTTTCGAACACATTGAGTGTCCAGTCTTCCAGTATATCCCGGTAAGTGACGATTACGATTTGCGGTTGTCCGCCTGTAAAGTTCATTACCGTGGCGTTGCCGTCGTATCCGTGTATGGTGGAGCCGGTAGGTCCTAACTTTAGTTCTTTGATTTTAATTTTGGACAAATCCTGCTCTTTGCTTACATAGGCAATGGCTCTTCTCTCTTTTTCGTTTACATAGAAAATGGCCTCACCGATTTGGCCTTCTACAACAAAACGGCGGTCGATCGGCTGTTTGGCTATGATTTTCCACGGATAATCCTGGTAGAGGGACAGAATAACCGTTTGAGGATTGGTCAGGTCGAAAGTCGTGTCCGGACGTAAGATGCTTCTTGCACCTTCCGTCATTTCCACTTTCCTGATATATACTTTCTTCATATTTACGGTATCGGCAAGGGTCACTGTCACTGTACGGTTCTCCGTACTGATAACTGCTCCTGTAGTTTCCCCCTCTACTTCGAGCGCAGTGATGTCGAGCTTTATAATGGGATAGGGTACATTGTTCTCTATGCAGGAGCTCAGCAGCCCTGCCAATATCAGGAACAGTCCGGTTGCATATGTTTTTATTTTCTTCATGTATCTTACAGGCAAAGTGTAATTCCTATATTTATGTTGAACAAGTTTATTTTGAAGTCGGCGCCGCTGGCAGTGCGTTTGCCTGTTTCACCTTCATTGTTCTTCTGTTTTTCTATTCTGTACTTGAAGCCGACAACACCGAATGACATCTCGGCGCATACATTCTCCATGATGAATACGGCAACACCGGGATTCAAACCCAGATGTATCTCGTGTATGGTGGTTTCCGTGCGTTTCAATGCTTCGTCCTTGCCACGGGTGAAAGTGCTGCTGCCATTGTTGTAGGAAAGCGAACTCTCATTGAAGAATCCGAAGCGCTTGCCTCTGTCCAGTCCCACATACGAACGGTGGAACAGTGCGATGCTATACGAGTCTTCCGAATAGCGTATGTCTTTGAGGTCGAAACTCAAATCGTCGTCAATGTTTAGCGATATGTTACCCAGGTCGGCTACGGTGTGGTTATACCCGGCTTTGAGTCCGACTATGACATTGTCCTTGAATGCATAACCTACAAATGGGCTGACGGATATTGTACGGAAGTTGCAATCAAAGTCTTTTATCAATGAGAACAGCATCCGGCTGTCTTCGCCGTCATAATTGATATAGGAGAACGTAAGTCCGCCTACCCATTTCTTTTTGGGTATAAAACGGTAATTGATAATTCCCCGGTCGAAGCGTCCGACCGGTTTGGTATAGATAATTTCCGAACTGTCCGGTTGAGTCGCTTCAACAGCCGGCCGTTCAATGTATATCGTGTCGTGTACATAAACTGTCCGTACCCGTAACGAGTCGTGCGCTTGGAATAACACTTCCTGCGTTTCTTGTGCCCGGACTGTTTCCATACCCACCATGATGCACACCATATATATAAGTAACTTCTTCATCCTTGATTATAAATAAAAGGCCAGTCCCAGACCTATGGAAAACAGGTTTATCTTGAAATTGGCGCTACTTGACGAATGTTCGCCTTGATACACCTGGTTGGTTGTCTGTTTGGTTTTACTGAAGTTCAATCCAAGCACACCGATACTGACTTCTACTGCAGTATAGTTGTTGATGAATGCCACAATGCCCGGTGCTGCTCCGATGCTCATGCCGGTGGTTGTGGCGAAAGTTCCGGTGACCGACTCGTCCTTTCCGTTTATTACTCTGGATTGGCTGCCCGACCATTCCAGCTGGGTTTCGTTAAAGAGTGCAAACCGCTTGCTTTTGCCCAAACTGATGTAGTTACGCAGTATCAGCATACCTGAATATGTGTGTTTCAACTGATACAGGTCGTTGATGTCAAACTGATTGTCATCATCGATATTCAGCGTCAGGCCATCTATCTTTATCAATGAACGGCTGTAGGCAAACCGGCCTCCGGCCGCTATATTGTCTTTAAACGCATAGCATACCAGGGGACTGACTTTGAATGTATAGCCGTCGGATTTGAATCCGTCGATAATCAGGAACTGGTAGTTATCCTCGGTATGTTCGGAGTAAGATATCGAACTGCCTGCTATCCATTGGCCTTTGGGAACAAATGTGCTTTGTTCGATTTGGCGTTTGAATTCTTGCGCTTGGACTTTACCGCCTGCGATAGCTGCCAGGGCTAATGTTATGATGATTGCTTTTTGTATCACTTCACAGATGTTTTTATTCATAAACTAATTCGAAGTCGTCGAGCCACATCGTACTTCCTGTTCCGCCACTGAAATAATCGCCGTACTTACTGGATGAGGCTACGATGATGATAGCTGTCGGCTTCCGGTTGGTATAACGGTACTCTACCGGAATGTTGAATTCAATCATTCCTTCTCCTTCTGTCGAAGATGTGAAGTCCTTTTCACCATAACCTATGATATACTCGCTGTTGACATCGAACAGTTGTGCGCTGCCCGGAGTCTTATAGTTGGTTCTGACTATTACAGGCCATGTCTCTCCGCCGTATGTTTCGCCGGGCCAGTTGCCCAATACGATAAAGATGCTTCCTATATCCGGATCGCCTTTGTCGATAAATTCGCAACTGTTGTCGTAGTTCACGGTATTGGATTGGTAGCGGACATATCCGCGCAATGCCGTAGGACGAGATTCGAACGGACGTCCCCAACCCAGTACACCATTACCTACGACACCATCCATATTGGTAGCCAGGTATTTGCCGGAAAATACATTGCCAGCCGCAAACTGCCCGATGCCTAACATGCTGGCGAATTTGGATTCCAGTTTGGCTGAGTAGCTACCGCCATGCTTTACAGAACCGTCCGCGGTGGTTATATCCGTTCCGGCCTTTTGTGAACCGTGGTTGCCGGTATCCCAGAACATCGTTCCGCCGGATTCGTATACATAGGTCGGCTTGGAACCATGCCACTTCTCAAACCCGGCATTGGGAAGTTGGGTGGCTTTCTCCGTAGTGAATCTGCAAACCACGGAAGATGCCTTTTCTCCGGCAACCGCTACATATTCATAGGTGGTAGCCACTTTCAGACCGGTGATGGCAGCTGTCATTTCTTTACCGTTCAACACAGCTTCCACTTCCTTCCAGTCGGATGAGCCGGTTATCCGGTAACGGAATATCAAGGGATCGGATGTTTCTTTCATCAGACCGCCCCGCAAGACTGCTTTCGATGTCCATATGTCACCTTCTGTAACCTCTTTGGTCAGCACCACTGCATCGGAAGCGGATATGGATAATACCCCTTCATTGGTGCGGTTGCGGACATCGGTAGCATGTAATATTATGTTATAAGTCCCTTCTTTTGCTGTGATATGTTTCATTAAACCGTCTGAAAACGTCACACGCATCGTACCGACATCGCTGCCGGTATTGTATTCGGATTTGTATGACAGACCGGAAGCTTCCAAACGCCCCCTTTCCATTTCCGTCAGTCTCATGAGGTTCATCCGGACGGGAAGTCCGCATTGTGCGAATTGTTCGCAGTACATGGACAGTTCATTGAGTACGGATGTACTTGTTACGGTATACGATAATTCCGTTCCCATGCCTACTTCATAGAATGCGGAAGAGGTTATATCGAAGTTTTCGCCGCGGAAGATAGGTCGTTGATAAATCTGTACTTCATCGGTTATTTCTCTTATCGGATTGGCGTTGACACTGACTTTTACCGTACCGCCACCGTCTGCGTAGTCTGTCGGTATGAAGTTGAAGGACAAGTCGTAGCGATAGGCGGATTGCGCATCCGGAATGTTTCCTTCTTTTGTATAGCTTTTTCCGTTGGGCATGGTTGCTTCCAGATGCCATTGCAGCTTAGTATTGCCCGCCGGCAGCATGTAGTAGCCGATGGAGTCTTTGGTTTCGGGAAGATAATCTAAAGTACCGTCTGCAGTGGATACCGTAACTTTATAGGTTTGGAATACGGAGCTCAATGCTTCATCATATTTTACGGCAACTACCGTATTGGCGATGCCGCAAGTTAGCTCCAGGTTGGTAACTTCGCCGCTGTTAATGTGGAAGGGACGTTCTTCTTTATAGTATACAGTTTCGAAAGAAGCGGGTACTGAGTCGCCTGCCGTAACAAGGGCTGTGTAGCTGCCGGCAGAGAGGTAAAGCGCTTCCGGAAGTTCGTTTACTCCTTTGTACCGGCGGACGGTTCCCTTTTCATTAAGGATGTCGATTGTACAGTGGCGTTGTAAAGAATCCTGTAATTCATCGGTCATAGAACGGGTTGTAACTTTCACCTGGTCGGTTACACCTACTTTCAAATGAAGCATTCCCTCTCCGTTCAAGGTGTACTTTTCCGAACAGGCGATAAATGAAATCACTGTTATGGCTGTCAGATAATATTTGAAGTATCTCTTTAGCATTGTGCTTTGCTTAATTTACGATAAGGGCTAATATTGCGGATGCCGTGTTTCCTTTGTTATCCGTAACCTTTAGATTGAATCTGTGGGTTCCGGGAAAGCCCACCAATAATCCTGTAAATCCACTGATATCAAAGTCAATATCGGTTTTACCGGTAACTTTATCCCCATAGGGTAGACCTAAGTTCTGGAGTATTCCGATTAACGCTCCCGGGTTTGCCAAGTCAAAGTCGGTGAGTCCCAAATCGGAAATGGCATTTGCAAAATCGGTACTGCTGGAAGTTATTCCTATCTCTAAATTCCGGATACCTTCCGGTACCGCTATTTTTACAATTACAGGATAGGGATTGTCCGTTGAGACACCGGGTGGTATGGTTATGCTCTGGGTAATATCGAAACCTTTGCCGGTGATTGCCGGTTTGGTTCCGGGACTCGGTTCGGGATTCGGTTCGGGTTCGGGTAGCGGCTCTTCTTCTCCCGGGGCTATGGTTATGTCTTTCTCTACAACCTCACATGTTGCATCTATCTGGATGTCGACCTTTCCAATCTCTCCATTGTCGCCGTCACCACCGCTGTTTTGTTTCATCGAATATTTAATGATACGTTCTTCACCGGGAAGGACGTCGATGAAGGCTTTGGACATCGTAACTTTCTCTCCTTGAATGGTTGCGCTGAGGTCGGCAATCAGAATGTTGGTTTCACCGATGGATTTGAAATATCCTGCACGTGTTTCGTCTTTTGCATATTCCAAACGCCCTTCACCGACGGATACCTGGACTTTGGAGTCTTCATCCAACAGCTTTTGAAGTTCGCTGTCATAGGCTATTCTTACCTTGATATTATTCAAGGTACAAACCAGTTCTTTAAGATCCGTTACCGTATTTTCAGTAATTTCAAAATCCTGTTTGGAGAAGTAATAGGGCTTTTCGAACTCTGCCGGTTGTACTTCGTGAGACATGGCTGTGATACTGTAATGGCTTACCTTTAGCGTGAATATTTCGGGCATCTCGCTGCATTTCCACTCTTGCACCATTTTTCCTTCTTTATCCATATCGTAAATGCGGATAATGAAATTGTCGGTATTGATTCCTGCACGGGTAACTGTAGTAGCTGTTTTCTCGTCTACGGAGACTTTTAATGCAGACAGTCCTATTTGACCTTCGGCACGATTGTCTATGTCGTCAGGACCTTTTTGGGCGTTTCCCCATTGCTCGCGTTCGCATGAAGAGAATACCAGAATAGCAAAGAATGCCAGAGTAAACAGGGTGTTTGATTTCTTCATATTTTGTTATTCATATATAAGTTCTAAATCGTCTATTTTGAGGCGGCTGCCTAAATGGGTGGTCCAGCCTGTTGCACAATCTGTCAAATCAATTGTTCCGGCTTTCTGTAAATCGTCACTGCCGAAAGAGGTTTTGGTTGTTGATAGAATATTGACATATATGTCAGTTGCTTTTTCCATATTTCCTTGGTAGTCGAGGTTGATATATGCTTCCTGATATTCGCTGTCTGCAGAACTTGCGGCTTCTGATATGTACGAGCCGCCTGCTATGACTTTATTCCCGCTGCGTATCTCGATTTCAACTTTAAAGTTGTCTGTCTGATAGGGAGTGTATTTATACCAGAATTTCATTCCGTAGGGTCGGGAGGTGAAAAGATGTCCAGTTGTTACGGTCTCTTTCTTGTCACTCCAATTATAGGTCCCTATGAATAAGCGTCCTGCTTTTGCTCCCTCGGGGTACATCGTGACAGGGGTACTCGAATATCCTCCGCCGGAACCGGCTGTGTGAATCTCCGCTGCTTTAGCACCGCTTTTTGCGTCTTTTACATAGATAACGGCCGGACAGGTTGTTGTCTGTACCGGTGCCACAACCCATGCTTGGGAATATTTGTTGTTTGTATTCCACCATATATCAGTAGCACCTTTAGTATAAGGGTAATAAAAATAGTGGGTGAAATCTCCAAAAGTCCCAGCAGACCACCGTGTATCGGAATCTGTATGCCAGTCTTCAAAACCGGAATTGGGTATCTGTAGTGCTTCTTCGGTTTTTACGGATACTTCATTCTTGACGGTAATTGTATTGGTTCCATCTATTACGGCTTTAAATATGTAATCGGTGCCAGGCTCTAATCCGCTAACCTCAACCGCATTTTTTATTTTTTCTTGTGATGGAGAAAACCAGTCTCCTGACGCTTTTCTGCATTTTACGGTAATATCCTTAACCGTCTTCAGATATTCGGTTGTTCCCTCCGTGTCTCCAACCAAATAGAGAGTGGCTTTTTTAGTCCATACATCTCCTTCGGGAGCAGTCAGGGAACAGGATGATTCACCGATTCCTACTGTCACGGTCTTTTCTTTATCTCCCGCAATTACTTTTATCTGTTGAGGTTCCTGTAACCCGTCTTTGAACGTGATGGTTACTTGGTGCGTATCTTTGTCGCTCTCTATGCTTGTAGGAACTAAAGGTTGCCAATAGCCGTATGCCTGATATTGATAGCTGACTTTGGATATGTCCCCTTTCAAAATGACGGTCAGCAGTATGGTAGTGCTTCCACGTTCGGCATTCATAGGCTTGGCTACGTCAAAACCATTAGGCAGAGATTTGATTTTGAGTACCAATGGCTCTTTGTTTACTTTACTCAATTTGTCTGTTGCGGTCAAGGTAAATGTATTTTCTTCGTCTGTTTCCGAATGAGATATATTGACCAGTACTTTTGTGAAGTCCAATATTGCCATTTTATCGACATTGGCACTTAATCCTTTTAACTCCAGCCCCAAATCTTGTAATGTGGTAAGCATGCCTGGTTCCGGATTTACCAGATCAATCTCGGCAGGCCATCCCTTGCTTAACAGAGAAGGAGAGCGGGTTGTCAAGACACATTTGGATATTCCGCCACGCGCCGTCAGCAAGGCTGATAAAGGGGATTCGGGTTCTGTCCATTCCGTTAACTCCCGGGCAACTCCCGATTCAAACCCCGTTGGCGTAAAGAACGGTGGCTGTGTGTTCAAGGCATCGTCCGAAATATCTATGGTTATCGGCACTCTTTCCGTTTCGTCCGTGAATGATACATCCAATTCCGTACCCCCTGCTTGTACGTCAAATTTCAGACGGTAATGCTGGCGTGCCTTTGCATTCTCTATGGTAGCGGCTTCAAATGTGACTTTGTTTCCTTGTTGTTTGCTTCCTGACAGGTAAATGCTTATCTTGCCAGGCTTTACGTATGCGGCCCTTGTTTCATTCTTGTCGAACGAGATGTCCGTACTGCCGGCAGGGCGTATGTTTACGGTGTAGTCTGTAAAATATTTTTTGAAAAGTTCCGTGTATTCTGTCGTAACTTTTACATTGGCAAGATAACATATGACCGATATGTTTGTACTTTCGTTCTTTTTTATGGAGAACTCTTTTGCTCCTTCGTAGTAAGGGGCTTCAAAACCTTGGGTTTCTATGTTTCCATAAGTGGCCTTTAGTGTATAGTTGCCGGCTGCAATTTCCGTTCCGTCTGTAAAGTCGGCATACCTGTTCCAGGTAAGTTGTACATTATTATTTTGAAGAACGGCAATTGAGAAGTCGTTGATGTCGGGTAATGTCTCTTCATCAGCGGTAGCACGTGTTACCATGTTTTCTACATTTGTATCAACTGCTAATTTCAGATTAAGTCTGCCCTGGTTTGCAGTTTGTTCATTCTCCCGCTCACATCCGGTCAATGTAATACATATTACTGTAAACAGGGTTAGAAAAGTTGTATATTTTTTACCCATTAACAACAGTGTTTGGTTATCTTTTTACCTGCTAATTCTTGAAGTCGGGTACAAAAATATGTTTTTTAGATGAGATAATTAGCGCTTATCGCCTTGTTTTGCAGTTATAAATGAAAAATGGGACATCATTTGTCCCATTTTTCTCAAAAAAAGAATAGTTGATTAATCTGGTTTTAATCTTGTTTTAGACATAAAATCTTATCATGAGGGTAGCAATACTACTCCCTGTTTCTTCTTTCCGTCCATTTTGGCGGTTATAGGATGTTCAAAGTGCACGTGACGCAGGTATTTGGACTCATATACAGCAGGTTGCGCATTCAGAAAGTCTTGATTATACACACCGTCATTCATGAAAGCATTGATTGTGAAATAGCCTACTCCGAATGAAGTCAGGTTCTGAAAAAAGTGTGTTCCCTGGCTAGGATCGACACGATAGTTCGTCAGTCCTGCTTCTACAATGATACGCGCTGCACTGATGTGGGGCCATTTAACGGGAATACCGAGCCAGGTATCACTGCTGCCCCAACGTCCCGGCCCTATCAGTACATAGTTCTTGCCCTCGTCCAAAAATTGCTGGTTCAATTTTTCTATCTCCCAGGCTATTTCCTGATTGTGGGAAGCGCTGTAGTTGTCGGTCTTTACATAAATTACATCCTGTAATTCATTCATTATGCCATGCCCTAATGAATTATTGGATCGTAGCAGCAGTTTTTCATCGGGAATGGCTGTGAGGTCCTCGTCAAGCATTTCCTTGCTGTCGACAATCGGGCGTATTTGCAACAGGTAGAACGTCCCGGTCTTGTCCTTTTCACGGTTCATGGTAGCTGCAAATTCGATTTCTACAGGACGGCGCATTTCCTGCTGTCCGTATTTCAATGCCAATTGCAAAATGCGGGGCAGAGGAAATACATCATGCTGCAAGATATTGGCGAAGGTGATAACCTTGCGCCCGCCCGGATATAAACCGTCACGGATTATCTGGTCGTAAGGGTCGTAGGTGGAAGCTATATATTTGAGAGCACCGTCTTTCTCGGCCTCTTTTACGTGTAATTTCAATAGGTTGAAACCATCGTCAATGGAGAAGTCATGTCCGGCGTTACGCAGGTCGAGTGCATAAAAACGTGTTTGGGTTTCTTTGAGCGCAATCTCCATTTCGCTGGTTTGCAGAACTTGGTTGGGGTGATAGGGAGAGAACCGGAGAGTCATACCGCCGTCTACGATGTATTTGCCCAGCCCGAGTGCCAGGTTGACAATACCCTCTTCAGCTTTTTCGTCTCCGATAGGATAATAGTTGAGCGAACGCGCCACGCCCGACATGGACGGGTAATAACGGTCGCCATACTGATTGCCGACCACTTCCTGCAGGATTACGGCCATTTTCTCCTGGTCGATGACATTGCTTGTGGCTTGCATATAAGCCTTTGAATCGCGGAAATATACAGAAGCATAGACTCCTTTGATTGCATCACTGAGCATACGGAGCATTTCATACTTATCGTCCAGATAAGGAATCATATAAGTATTGTATATACCGGCGAAAGGTTGGTAATGCGAGTCTTCCAATAGTGAGGAAGAGCGGATGGCAATAGGTGATTTTACCACATCGAAGAAAGTGAAAAAGTCCTCAACCAGACGGTCGGGCAGTTTGGCTTTCAGAAAGTAGCGGAGAATCACATCGTCGTCGGCATCGGACAAGGCTATCTGATACAGGTTGTTAGTCTCCATGAATTCATCGAACACATCCGTACACAGTACTACCGTTTTGGGTATGGCAACGCGGGCATTTTCAAATTCGTCGAATTCCGGATGATGTTTCACCATGTTGTCAATGAATGCCAGGCCACGGCCTTTGCCGCCCAGTGAACCGTCGCCGATACGGGCAAAGTTCGAGTAACGGTCGAAACGGTCGCGTTTGAAAACAGCTACCACACCCTGGTTTTTCATCTTGCGGTACTTTACAATTGCTTCAAAGATGATTTTGCGGTGGGCATCCACATCCTGAAGACTGTTCCACGTAATAGGTTTCAAGAACTCGCCAATGGGAAACATGGCGCGTGAATAGAGCCAGCGGCTCACATGGTTGCGGCTGATATGATAGAGGAACGATTCTGCCGGTACGGCAAAGAGGATATTCTGAAGTTCTTTCAGATTCTTGACGCGGGCAATCTCTTCCAGTGTGTCGGGGTTGCGGAAGATAAAGTCGCCGAAACCGAAATTGTCCGATACGATACGGCGCAGGTCTACGTCCATTTTCTTTGAATTCTTATCGATAAAAGCCGCATCGTATTTGGCTGCGTACGACACGTTCTCCGATTCGGACGATTGTATAATCAATGGAACAAACGGGTCTTCTTTCCGTATGGCGGCACACAGCTTGATACCAGCGAGTGCGTCTTTCTCACCGCGTTCAACGCGAGGGAAGCGGACGTCGGTGATAACTCCCAGTATGTTGTTCTTGTATTTTTCGTATATGCCGATTGCTTCGTTGTAGGTACGTGCAAGGACGATTTTAGGGCGCCCTCTCATACGTAGTGTACGTTGGTGGGCATTCAATGCTTCAGTGGAAAACTCCTGGCTCTGTTTCAATACAAATTTATAAAGATTGGGCAGGATAGAGGAGTAGAAACGGATACCGTCTTCTACCAGAAGAATAATCTGTACGCCCACTTCACTGACGTCGTGTTCCAGATTCATCTTGTCCTCTATCAGCTTGATGATGGAAACCAGCAAGTCGGTGTTCCCCAGCCAGCAGAAGATATAATCGAACGAACTGAGATCCTCGTTGGCAATGCGTTTGGTGATGCCGTGGCTGAACGGGGTCAGAATTACCATAGGGATGTGCTCGTATTGTCCCTTGATGGTTCGCGCTACGTCAAATCCCTCATTATCTCCCGTTCCCGGCATACATATAATAAGGTCGTATGGCATGGACGATAGTTGGGACAATGCTTCCTCGCAAGTAGATACCTGTGTAAAGCGCGGCGGATAGCGCAGGGAGAGTGAAGTATATTCATTAAAGATTTTTTCGTCGATACGGCCGTCGTCTTCCAGCATGAAAGCATCATAAGGATTGGCGATTAAAAGCACATTGAAGATACGTCGCGTCATGAGGTTGGCAAACTGCGTATCTTTGAAATAGAGCTGGTTTAATTTAAACTTACTGAGCATGTTTTCTCATGGTTTATTAGTTCGGAGGACAAAAGTAGCAATTTAAATGAAGAATGAGGAATGAAGGATAAAGAATTACCTTTGCAAGCAGTTTATACAGTTGTCCCCTGCTTTTTTGTTTGTTGTTCTTTTATATTCTATGTGATTTGACGTTTTATCATTATTTAATCAAAATATTGCTGCAATGTTTAGGTGTTTTGAAAAGTTTTCCTATATTTGCAGTGTTGTTTATTGACATTTTGTTCAGGCAACAAATAGTTAACAAGGTAATAACCTTTAAAACGTAATATTATGAATATCGAACGTATCATGTCCTCTTTGGAGGCAAAGCATCCCGGCGAGTCTGAATATCTTCAAGCCGTAAAGGAAGTACTTCTTTCTATCGAAGATATCTACAATCAGCATCCTGAGTTCGAGAAAGCGAAAATCATAGAACGGTTGGTTGAACCCGATCGTATTTTTACTTTCCGTGTTACGTGGGTGGATGATAAAGGCGAGGTGCAGACTAATCTCGGTTATCGCGTACAGTTCAATAATGCTATCGGCCCGTACAAAGGCGGTATTCGTTTCCACGCTTCAGTAAACCTCTCTATCTTGAAGTTCTTGGGGTTTGAACAGACTTTCAAGAATGCTTTGACCACTCTGCCTATGGGTGGCGGTAAAGGCGGTTCCGATTTCTCTCCGCGCGGTAAGAGCGATGCGGAAGTGATGCGTTTCTGTCAGGCTTTCATGTTGGAATTGTGGCGTCACCTCGGTCCGGATATGGACGTACCCGCCGGTGATATTGGTGTAGGTGGCCGTGAAGTGGGCTATATGTTCGGTATGTATAAGAAACTGACACGCGAATTTACAGGTACTTTCACAGGTAAAGGTCTGGAATTCGGCGGTTCATTGATACGTCCTGAAGCAACCGGTTTCGGTGGATTGTATTTTGTAAACCAGATGCTGGAAACCAAAGGTATAGATATCAAGGGTAAGACGGTTGCTATCTCCGGTTTCGGAAATGTGGCTTGGGGTGCAGCTACCAAGGCTACCCAGTTGGGTGCTAAGGTTATTACGATTTCCGGTCCCGACGGTTATATCTATGACCCGAACGGCATCAGTGGCAAGAAGATAGATTATATGTTGGAACTCCGTGCATCGGGCAATGATATCGTAGCTCCGTATGCCGATGAATTCCCCGGCTCTACTTTCGTTCCCGGCAAACGTCCGTGGGAGGTGAAAGCCGATATTGCTTTGCCTTGTGCAACACAGAATGAGTTGAATGGGGAAGATGCACAGCATCTGATTGATAATAAGGTGACTTGTGTGGGTGAAATCTCCAATATGGGATGTACCCCCGAAGCTATCGACCTCTTTATTGAAAATAAGATTATGTATGCACCGGGTAAGGCTGTGAATGCAGGCGGTGTGGCTACCAGCGGATTGGAAATGTCACAGAATGCAATGCATCTCAGTTGGAGTGCGGCTGAGGTAGACGAGAAACTTCATGCCATTATGCACGGTATCCATGCTCAGTGCGTGAAATACGGAACAGACCCCGACGGCTACATCAATTACGTGAAGGGTGCTAATATCGCCGGCTTCATGAAAGTAGCCCACGCCATGATGGGTCAGGGAATTATCTAAGGAAAAACTTTGTTTAGTTGTATTTGTATTTGTGGTTTGTGCTGCCTGCGCCTGTGAAGGTGCAGGCAGCACTTTTTAACTATTTGTGGGTATTATTGTTTTTAATATAGTTATTTATCGGTATTGTGCCAGCTACCTGTGCGATCTAACTTTGCAGCGTGAAAATTAATTTATTAACGCTAAAAAGGAATAAGCTAAAATGAAAATTAAAGATGTATTGGTCATGGCGGCCATCGGTTTATTAGGAGCAGCATGCAGTGATGACGATAATAAGGGTAGTCAATGGGGAGACGGAGTTGGAGGTACGAAAACGAATCTGGATGTATCTGCCTATGATAAATGGACTTATGTAAATCTGAAAACCGGAGAAACGGAAATACATCCGGATACAAGCGAATGGATTTATACGGATGGTTCGGTAAGCGAGCCAAAAGTGAAGGAAACTATCGGTATCGAATGGCATATCGCCATACACCGTTATGAGATAAAAACAAACGGTGGCATGGTTTTCGATACGGAGAAAACAAATATGAATGAAATTACGGAGTTGCCTGAAGGAGACTATAAAGCGGATGAAAACATAACAAACGAGGATGAAGAATATGCCATCATCACCGATATGAGCAAAATGATGCAAGGCAACGTCGGTTACGCCAAGACTGCAACTGTGAACAAAGTGTTGTGCAGTTGGGTGAAAAAGACGGAGACAGGTAGTATGCCTCCTACTATTTATGAACCGACAATGCATGTGATAGTTTTGAAGTGTAAGGACGGCAGTTGGGCGAAGCTTCAATTTACAGTTGCAGGAAACTCTGAAACGAATAAGAGCGGTTTTGTTACATTCAATTACGAATTTATCCCGATTAAATAAGAATGAGACGGGTTCTTTGTTCCTTACTTTTTTTGCTGGCAGCGGCAGTGCCCACTGTCTTTGCGGAGGAAGTGGACGAAAGGGATAGCAACCGTTATCGCTATTCCATATTGGGAGATGTCGTAGATGAAAACGGGCAGCCAATGCCTGGAGCTACGGTTAGGGTGCTGGAAACTACTTTCGGAGCAGGCACGGATAGCGACGGTGAATTTGTTATCCGTTTGGAAAATGCGAAAGAATATACGCTGTTGGTTTCATTCATAGGATACGAATCTCAGGAAGTAAAAGCGGTTCCGGCTGTACGTCCGCCGCGACTGCATATCCGATTGGTTCCTTCTTCTAATCAACTGAATGATGTAGTGGTAACCGGTTCGTTTGTTGCAAAACCGTTGAAAGAGGTACCTGTACTGACGCGTGTAATATCTCAAAAGGAGATTCAGGCACTCAATCCGATGAATGTCGAAACTTTGCTGCAATACGAACTGCCGGGTTTGCAGATTGGGTATAATTCCATGAGTCAGATGCCTGAGATATCTTATCAAGGCATGGACGGAGAGTATATGCTGTTTTTGATAGACGGCGAACGCGTAAGTGGGGAAGGAGCCGACCATAATGTTGATTTTACCCGTTTCAATGTAGACGATATCGAACGTATAGAAGTCATTAAGGGAGCCCAGTCCACAATCTATGGTTCCAATGCATTGGGTGGAGTCATCAATATCATTACAAAGACCGCCAATCGTCCCTTTAGCGGAAATTTGAATGCACGTTATGCCAGTTCCAACGGACAGAAATATACAGCTTCTACCGGTGTGAAGAAAAATCGTCTTACTTCTTATACCAGCCTTACCTATCGTACAAAAGATACTTATGAGATAGGTGATGAGGTAGGTAAGACCACCGTAACGGAAGGAAGTGACGGTTCTTCGGCAGAGAAGCAGGCAGATGCCGGTTCCACCACGGTCTACGGATACAACATTTGGGATTTTTTGCAGAAAATAGGCTATACCTGCAATGAAAAGCTAAATGCGGATTTGAAAGGTTCGTTTTACCGCAATAAACGAGACAAGCGTGTGGGCAAGATGTACCAGGACATATTCCTTGATTATACCTTGAACGGTAAGGTAACATATCTTCCTGGAGAAAAACAGCAACTTGTAATAGGATATATTTATGATAATTATCAGAAGAACCAGGACTATTTCTTATCCGGAAAGAAAACTACGGATTACCGTAATATCAAGCAGACACCGCGTATCGATTATACCGGAACATTCGGCAAGCATACTGTCAGTGTCGGGTTCGAAGGTGACTTTGAGTACCTGAAACATTATATGCTGGAAGACAGCTCCCATGTTAACAACCAGTTGTACGCTTTCTATGCGCAGGAAGACTGGGATATCCTCGATGAGCTGAATATCGTGGCGGGAGTACGTGCCGACTATCATGAGAAATATCATTGGCATGTCACTCCGAAGGTTTCTTTACTGTGGCATTTTTGCGACCATGTCTCTTTCCGTGCCGGTTATGCACAAGGATTCCGTTCGCCTTCTCTGAAAGAACTCTACCAGGCATACGATATGGGTGGTATGGGTTGGTTCATGCTGTACGGTAATCCGGATTTGAAACCGGAAACCAGCAATCAAGTCTCTCTGTCCGGCGAGTTTACCAAGAGAGGGCTGAACATGTCGGTTTCTTTTGCCCACAACCGTTTCAGGAACAAGATAGCCTATATGTCATTGGGCGACGGTTCGAGCGACATGCAATATGTAAATGCCGATAACGCCAAAACTACGGCCTTGGAGACAATTTTGCGCTACCGTTTTGGTTTCGGGCTGATATTGACAGGTTCTTATGCTTATACGAACGATTATGAAGAGGTTGACGGACGGAATACTTCTTTGGTGCGCCCGCATACGGCAACTTTCAATGCTATGTATTCGCATAAGTTCGGAAAGATAGGTTTTAACTGTTCGCTGAACGGGCAGTGGGGGGCAAAGTTCGATACTTATACAAGAAACCAAAATGATGACGGTACTTATGCGTATGAAATAACCACTTACGATGCACGTACGATGTGTTCGTTGAATACCGGAGTTACCCTTCCGAAAGGCATATCCCTCAATCTGGGTATCGATAACCTGTTCAATTATAAAGACAAGGCTGCCGATAGTTCCCTGCAGGTTCCGCAAAAAGGAATCAGTGTAATAGGAACCGTAAATCTTAATATTGCAGATATGTTCGGGTTATAAATATTAAAATATCGATATGAAGAAAAAACAACTATTGGGGAGCGGCTGTGCGGCCGTCCTCGTGTTGCTGCTTATAGGTATCTGGAACTTATGGTTCAGTTCTACAAGAGTAGCATTTGTCAATTATCAAGTTATCAGTCTCGGACAAATGGCCAAGGCTAATGATAATTCGTTTATAAAGATAGCAGAAGTCAGTACCGACGAACTGGATAAACTGACTTCCTACGACATGGTATTTATCAATGCCATGGGGATGAGAATAACGGAAGAACAGCGTGCGCAGATACAGAAGGCTGCCGATGACGGCTTGCCCATTCTGACCACTTCCGCCACCAATCCTGCCAATGAGATAATTTCGCTGGACTCTATCCAGGCTGACACTTTGAGAAGTTACCTGGGGAATGGCGGGCGCCGTAACTACCGTAGCATGCTGAATTATGTACGTAAGCATATCGACGGCAAGCTTATTTCGGTAGACGAACCTGAAGCTGTAACAGAACGTTCCAATGATATGATATATCATGCCGACCCGAAGAAGCCGGATGATGAAGAACTCGGTTTCAATACGATAGCCGGATACAATGCTTTCCTGCAGGAAAACGGGCTGTTGCAAGAGGGAGCTCCCCGTATCATAATCACTGGTATGATGGGCGAACCGGCAGACCTTATCCGGAAACTGGAGGAGACGGGTAATGTCGTTTATCCGGTACGGAGTATGAAAGGCTTCATTGGCAGGCACCAAATTGATTCGGTATCCCCCTCGGCAGTCATCAATATGGCGCACGGGCGCATGGGAGACTATATCGTGGATTATCTGGCACAACAGAATATCCCGTTGTTTACTCCGCTGAATGTAAACCGGCTCGTAGAAGAGTGGGAGAACGACAAAATGGGAATGAGCGGCGGATTTCTCTCGCAAAGTGTCGTAACCCCCGAAATAGACGGGGCTATCCGTCCTTTCGCTTTGTTCGGACATTATAGGGATGAAGAAGGATTGCAGCATGCTTTTGCCATTCCCGAACGTTTGGAAACTTTTGTAGAGACGGTGAATAACTATATCAAGTTGCAGAACAAGCCCAACAATGAAAAGCGCGTGGCGATTTATTATTATAAAGGCCCGGGACAGAACGCAATGGCTGCTGCCGGTATGGAAGTTGCCCCTTCGCTTTACAACCTATTGCTGCATTTGAAGAAAGAAGGGTATAAGGTAGACGGCTTGCCGGCATCCTCCAAAGAACTGGAACGTATGATACAAGCACAGGGAGCTGTGTTCGGAACGTATGCGGAAGGAGCTTTCGACAACTTCATGAAGAACGGGCATCCCGAGCTGATTACCAAAGAACAGTATGAAAGTTGGGTAAGGAAAGTACTCAGGCCGGAAAAATATGCGGAAGTCGTATCTTCCTTCGGAGAATTTCCCGGTGAGTATATGGCTACCGGCGACGGACGTCTGGGAGTTGCCCGCTTACAGTTCGGGAATGTGGTGTTGCTGCCGCAAAATGCCGCCGGAAAGGGAGACAATGCGTTTAAGATTGTTCATGGTACGGATGCCGCACCTCCTCACACTTATATTGCATCTTATTTGTGGACGCAGTTCGGTTTTAAGGCCGATGCATTGATTCATTTCGGTACTCATGGCAGTCTGGAATTTACACCGAAAAAGCAGGTTGCTTTGAGTAGTAACGACTGGTCCGACCGGCTGGTAGGCGCTTTGCCTCATTTCTATATTTATTCGATAGGAAATGTGGGAGAAGGTATGATAGCCAAACGCAGGGCATATGCAGGCTTGCAGTCTTACCTCACCCCTCCGTTCCTCGAGAGCAGTGTCCGTGGTATCTATCGTGAACTTGTGGAGAAAATTAAGATATACAATAATGCTGTCAGTGCTTGTTCTAACGGTGCGCACGAACAGGAATCCCGGAAAGATATGCGTAGCGAAGTCGATTTGCGCCGTGCTTCTTTGGCTGTGAAGGCAGTGGCGGTGAAGCTGGGTATTCACCGCGAGCTGGAACTGGACAGCGTACTCACCGTTCCTTATACGGAAGACGAGATTTTGCGTATCGAGAATTTTGCCGAGGAACTGGCTACGGAGAAAATAACGGGACAGCTTTATACAATGGGCGTTCCTTATGAAGATGCGCGCATTAAGAGCAGCGTGTACGCCATGGCTACCGAACCGATTGCATACAGCCTGCTTGCCCTGGACAAACTCCGCAAACGCGCCGACGAAAAAACGGTGAAACACCGCGCTTTGTTCACACAGCATTATCTGAATCCTGCCCGTACTTTAGTAACCCGGTTGCTGGCTAATCCGGCTTTGGGAACGGACGAGCTCATCTGCCGTGTGGCGGATATCACGCCCGACGAACTTGCCAAAGCCCGGAAGATGGAAAAATCGCGTAATGCGCCGCAGGGCATGATGGCGATGATGATGGCTGTGGGAGGCGGAGAGAAAGCCCCAATGAATAAAATGCCTTCTTCCGTAGAATATACCAAAGAAGAAATCACTTTTGCTTTGGCAGTCATGGAAGTCGAGCGCACAATTAAAAATGTCGGAGAATATAAAAAGGCACTAATAGAAAGTCCGGAAAAAGAACTGCTCAGCATGACGAATGCATTGAACGGCGGATATACCCAGCCTTCACCGGGAGGCGATCCGATAGTAAATCCCAATACCTTGCCTACCGGACGCAACCTCTACGGAATCAATGCAGAGGCTACCCCGAGCGAGGCGGCATGGGAGAAAGGCATACAGTTGGCAAATAATACAATCGAGATGTATAAACGCCGGCACAATGATAGCATTCCCCGTAAAGTAAGCTATACGCTGTGGAGCGGCGAGTTCATCGAGACGGAAGGAGCCACTATCGCCCAGATACTCTATATGCTGGGTGTGGAACCTCTGCGGGATGCTTTCGGCCGTGTTACGGATTTGAAACTCATCCCCTCGAAAGAGCTGGGACGCCCGCGTATCGATGTGGTAGTACAGACGAGCGGGCAGTTGAGGGACATTGCAGCTTCCCGCTTGTTCCTTATTAACCGAGCGGTTGAAATGGCTGCCCATGCAAAAGACGACCAGTACGAAAATCAGGTTGCTGCCGGAGTGGTCGAAGCAGAACGGGTATTGATAGAAAAAGGCTTGACTCCTAAAGACGCCAGGGAGATTTCTACGTTCCGCGTGTTCGGAGGAGCTAACGGCGGTTATGGAACCGGTATCCAGGGTATGGTAATGAGCGGTGACCGTTGGGAAAGCGAGAAAGAAATAGCAGATACCTATTTGAACAATATGGGTGCTTACTATGGCAGTGAGAAGAACTGGGAAGC
The DNA here is from genome assembly GCF_040928965.1 of Bacteroides sp. 2201st1_D9_2201SCRN_220225. Lineage (NCBI taxonomy): Bacteria > Pseudomonadati > Bacteroidota > Bacteroidia > Bacteroidales > Bacteroidaceae > Bacteroides > Bacteroides sp. 2201st1_D9_2201SCRN_220225. The sequence goes on from NZ_JBCODG010000009.1 coordinate 60,797, forward strand.
CTTCCGTCAATTCGCTTTCGAAGCTGCGCTGTCACGTACGGATGCGGTTATACAGCCTCGCCAGAGTAATATGTGGGGAGCATTGAGCCTCGACCACGTGTACGAGTTTATGGGCGGGCTCAACCTGGCAGTTCGTAATGTGACGGGAAAAGACCCGGATGCTTACCTGAGCGATTACCGCAATCGCAACAACTTCCGCATGCAGGAGGTCAAGGAAGCTATCGGAGTGGAGAGCCGTACGACTATCTTCAACCCTACCTATATCAAGGAGAAAATGAAAGGAGAAGCAGGTGCTGCGAATACATTTGCCGAGATTGTACAAAACACATATGGCTGGAATGTGATGAAGCCCAAAGCTATCGATAAGGAAATGTGGGATGAGATATATAATGTGTACGTAAAGGATAAGTTCGGCCTGGGCTTGCATGAATATTTCGAGCAACAGAATCCGGCAGCTTTGGAGGAGATGACTGCTGTTATGCTGGAGACGGTGCGCAAGGGAATGTGGAAAGCCAACGAGCAGCAAGTGGCCGATATAGCCAAGTTGCATACCGATTTGGTAAACAAGTACAAACCCTCCTGTTCCGGCTTTGTTTGTGACAATACCAAGTTAAGGCAGTTCATTGCTTCGAAAACCGATGCGCAGGCAGCGGCGGAATATAAGAAAAACATTGTTCAGATACGTGAAGCTGCCGCATCCGATGACAAGAAAGGGATGGTGATGAAAAAAGAGGAGATGGCTTCTACTGCAGAAGAACAGACCAATGTACTGAGCAATACGATAGTCGGTTTGGTAGTAGTGCTTGCTATCGTCGTACTGCTGTTGCTCGTCCGTCATCGTCGTAAAAAACTACAGGAATAATGGAAACGGTTGTTTTTGTACTTATGATATTGGTTTGCTTCAACTTCATGTTGAAGCAAACTTATCGTAAATTAAGGTCGGTGTTGGTAATATCCGTCATCTGTGCCTTGTTCGTAGGGCTGATGTGGCCTTATGCTATCGAGCAGTCCAAAACCCAGATTGCCGACTGGCTGGCTAATCCTGCACTGATGCTCGATACCTCCGTTGTACTGAGCGTGGAAGTGGTTCTGCAGATGACCTTCTGCATGCTGGCTGCACATATCCAAAGTGCCGGACCTGTGAAGAAGCGCGTGCTATGGGCTTATAAGGCACTGCGCTGGTTTCCGGGTATTTTAGTTTTTCCGGTACTGTTCTGCGGCTTGGTCGCATTGATATTCTCCTTCCCCGGGGTATCCTTTTCCCTGATTGCCTGGAGCATGGCAGCGGCGGTATTCGTATTGATACCTGCCGGGAGCTTCCTTTTGCGCTGGTTACTGCCCGAAAAAGAACTTCGGCTGGAATTGCTTTTCCTCGCCAATGCCCTGATTGCTATTTTGGGAATTATCGCTACTGTCAGCGGCCGTACGGCAGTGAAAGGAATAGACGAGGTAGACTGGGGAGCGTTGGCAGGCTTGACAATCCTGCTTGTTGCCGGTGCATTGGTCGGAATGATTTTAAGAAAAGTGAAATTGAAAAGACAAACTAACTAATTAAATAAAAATTATGAATTACATTTCAGACATTCTCTATTGGATATCTACAGGGCTTCTGGTTCCTGTTATCGTATTGTTGATTATTCTTTTCGGACGTTCGGTCTTGCTCCTCGGAAACTTTTTCGGGCAATATCTGGCTATCCGTAAGACCGATGCCTTGCTGCGCAAGGAGTTGGATGCACTGACTCCTGAAACAGTTTCGGAGCTGGGCGGACACCTCTCCAAGAAGAACAACTCTTTGGTGGTTGCTTACATTCACCGTATTATCGAGATGAAAGATAGTCCGGCGCACGTGCAGCGCCTGCTTGCCGATTTTGAGATAGCGGCGGATAAAGATTTGGCAATATCCAAGACTCTAACCAAAATGGGACCGATGTTGGGATTAATGGGAACGCTGATTCCAATGGGTCCGGCACTTGTAGGGCTTTCCACCGGTGACATTGCCTCGATGGCCTACAATATGCAGGTGGCATTTGCCACTACGGTTGTCGGGCTGTTCTCCAGTGCTATCGGGTTTATAACACAGCAAGTCAAGCAGCGTTGGTATTTGCAGGATATGACTAATCTCGAATTTCTCTCTGAATTGTTAAACCAAAATCAAAAAGAATAATGAAAAGGCGTTTGCTGAGAAAAGAAGAAGATAGCGACCCGATGAGTGTGGTAAGCAATCTTTTCGATGTTGCAATGGTATTTGCCGTAGCACTTATGGTTGCATTGGTGAGCCGTTACAATATGACCGAGATGTTCAGTCAGGAAGATTTCACTATGGTAAAGAATCCCGGAAAAGAGAACATGGAGATTATTACGAAAGAAGGTCAGAAAATCAATAAATATACTCCGTCGGAGAATCAGGATGCCAAAAGCGGTAAAAAAGGCAAAAAGGTAGGGATTGCTTATGAGTTGGATAACGGCGAGATTATTTATGTGCCCGAAGAGTAATTCCATTGCACCTAAAATTATTACCTTTGCTGCTCGAAATTTATAAATAACTAAGAGATGTTACAACCGGAATTGAAATTAAGACGTGATAAGATACGTGCCCTCATGGCCCAACAAGGTATCGATGCGGCACTTATTACCTGCAATGTAAACTTAATCTATACGTATGGTTGCGTAGTAAGCGGCTATTTATATCTGCCGTTGAATGCTCCTGCGCGTTTGTTCATAAAGCGCCCTAACGATATTGAGGGCGAGCATATTCATCCTATCCGTAAGCCGGAGCAAATAACCGGATTATTGAAAGAATGCGGTCTTCCTTTGCCGGTCAAGTTGATGCTGGAGGGTGACGAACTACCCTTTACGGAATATAATCGTTTGGCTGCCTGCTTTCCCGAAACAGAGGTCGTGCCTTGCGGCACTGCGTTGATTCGTCAGGCACGAAGCGTAAAAACTCCGATGGAAATCGAAATGTTCCGTCGTTCCGGAGCTGCCCATACAAAGGCATACGAACAGATTCCCTCGGTTTATCAGCCGGGAATGACCGACCGTCAATTATCTGTTGAAATAGAACGGTTGATGCGTCTGGAAGGTTGTCTGGGTATTTTCCGCGTATTCGGACAGAGTATGGAAATCTTCATGGGAAGTCTTTTGGCCGGTGACAATGCAGCGGTTCCTTCTCCGTATGATTTTGCATTGGGCGGCAAAGGGCTTGATCCTTCATTGCCCGGTGGCGTGAGCGGCACTCTCCTGCAAGCGGGGCAATGTTTCATGGTGGATATGGGTGGAAACTTCTATGGTTACATGGGCGATATGAGCCGTGTGTTCTCCATTGGCAAGTTGCCGGAACAGGCCTATGCTGCACATCAGACGTGTTTAGAAATACAAGAGGAGATTGTGGCAATGGCAAAACCGGGAACTGTTTGTGAAGATATGTATAACAGGGCTATTGAAATAGTAACGAAAGCCGGTTTTGCGGATTATTTTATGGGAGTAGACCAAAAGGCAAAATTCATAGGGCATGGCATTGGTTTGGAAATAAATGAAATGCCCGTATTGGCTCCTCGTATGAAGCAGGAATTGGAACCGGGTATGGTTTTTGCTTTGGAACCCAAGATTGTTTTACCCGGTATAGGTCCTATCGGAATTGAAAACTCATGGGCAGTAACCACCGACGGCCTTGAGAAACTGACTTTGTGCAAAGAAGAAATCATAGAATTATGATGGATAATTAGCGATTAGTGGTTAGTGATTAGGTTGGTAATTACGTCGCATGACAGTTGCTAATCGTTAACCGCTAATCACTAATCACTAATCACTAACCGCTTACTTCACCCTTCTGTTTAATTGGTTATTAGCCTTGGACGGTTTTGATTTTCCGATTCTTTTTCCTGTCGGTTTGGCTTTTTTGTTCCGGTTAGGGTGCGATTGTGCGTTTTTATTCCCCTTCATAATATTCACATAGATAATAACGGGCGATAAAGTCCCAATTTTGCTGTAGTATTTCTTTGCCGTTGTCAAATGGAAATTGCACATCTGGTAATATTCCTTTGAGCATACCGTACTTTATTAAGTCGAACGGGCAGGCTCCCGGGCGGCAAAAGAGTTTGTAGCCTTCGGCAGCAGCGCGTTTGGCATTGTACATCGGGTTGTGCTCTTCACAAAAATAGGCAGCTACATCGTGGGCTATTAGCATACCTTTGGCATTGGCGTATATTACGAATTCTTTCTTGTACTGTAAGTCAGGAAGTAAAGCAGAACGGGTATTTTCCCATTTTAGAACTTCAACAAAGAATTTGCAGAGTTCTTTATAGGTAGCAAAATATAGTAAAGGTTTGCCACCGCTGTATTCCAGACAATGCTCCACATCCTTGCTTAGTTTTGTTTCAGGAGTGATTTCGGGAAGAGGAACAAAGGGCATATCTAACAAATCCGGTCCCATTACCCATAAAAAAGAAGAAGTTTTTTCATTGATAGGCGCTTCTTCAAATTTTTCGTCCATCATTTTATAAGCTTCCTGAGCTAAAGCCAACAAGTCCTTATCATACGGATTTTGTAACGTATATTCATCCGGTCCATAGAGTGCAAAGTGTGATTTTAATGTCCACAGTACAAATGCTATATCTTCCGGATTGATTTCATCGGGGATGTAGCTGTCGGATAGCGGATAGAAGGGAAGGTAGGTATTATACTGTTTGTAGTATAATTCGGTGAATGTCTTCCAACCGCCGGTCTGGGCAATTGCATCCTGAAAATACATAGTGAGTGATACTGTGGCATCTTTCTGCGCATAGTCATCTTCCTTGAATAGAGGAGATTGCTTTACTAACGATAGGATACTTGCTGAAAAATTGAGATACCATTGGTCGCCGGGTAGTACACGTGTACGTTCGTTGGCAGCCAACCATTGTTTCATGGGAATAGGAACTGGCTTCATTGCTTGTTTACTTTTAATGTATGAATAATATGTATGGACTATAATCTTTTCAGAGCCAGCTTGATAACCTGTTCTACCGGTGCATTGGCATCTTCCTTCAAAATAGCCGTTACTACTTTTTGTGAAGGAGCTTGTGCAAATCCCAGCATTGTAAGGGCGGCTACGGCTTCTTCTTGTACTTGTGCATTGGCGGCGGTAAAGGCAGGACCGGTTATGTCAACCGCTCCGGAAGCCATTCCACAGGTTTTTATTTTGTCTTTTAAATCGACTATCACACGCTGGGCTGTTTTTAAACCGATTCCTTTCACCGTTTTCAGCAAGTTGGCATTCTCCGTGCTGATAACATTTATCAATTCGGAAGGCGATAAAGCCGAAAGAATCATGCGGGCCGTATTGCCGCCGATGCCTGATACGGAAATCAGCAGAAGGAACAGCTCACGCTCTTGCTTGTCTGCAAAACCATAAAGGATATAGGCGTCTTCGCGGATAGCTTCATAGATATATAGCTTGCAGCTTTTCTTTCCTTGTATGGCAGCATATGTGTTCAGGGAAATATTTACGGCATATCCCAAACCGTTACAGTCTATAGTTGCGCTTGCCGGACTCAGCTCGGCAATTTCACCTTTAATGTATTCTATCATATGATTATTATTCCTAATTCTGCGAATGTAGGAATTATTATTGACTTTTAGTCTCTAAAAAAAGAAAAACTCTGTGAAACTTGAGGGCTTCTATAGTTAAGTTATAAATTAAAATGCTTACTTTTGCGCTCATAAAATAGAAAGTTGATAACTAAAACCGATAAAAAGATGAAAAAAGTAAGAGCAGCCATCGTGGGTTATGGCAATATCGGACATTTTGTACTTGAGGCATTACAGGCAGCTCCCGATTTTGAAATCGCAGGAGTAGTACGTCGTGCAGGGGCAGAGAACCGTCCTGCAGAATTGAGTGAATATTCCGTAGTGAAAGATATCAAAGAGTTGAAGGATGTGGATGTGGCCATCCTTTGTACTCCTACGCGTAGCGTTGAGAAATATGCTAAAGAGATATTGGCACTTGGCATCCATACAGTGGACAGCTTCGATATTCATACCGGCATTCCGGCATTGCGCCGTACACTGGATGCTGAGGCAAAAGCACATAATACTGTTTCTATTATTTCTGCCGGTTGGGATCCGGGAAGCGATTCTGTTGTGCGTACCTTGCTGGAGGCTATTGCGCCGAAGGGAATTACCTATACCAACTTCGGTCCGGGTATGAGTATGGGACATACGGTGGCAGTAAAGGCTATCGAGGGTGTAAAAGCCGCTCTTTCAATGACGATTCCTACCGGTACGGGCATACATCGCCGTATGGTCTACATCGAACTGAACGATGGTTACGAATTTGACAAAGTAGCTGCCGCCATCAAAGCCGATCCGTATTTTGTAAATGACGAAACGCATGTGAAACTTGTTCCGAGCGTAGATGCACTGCTTGATATGGGACACGGTGTAAACCTGACCCGTAAGGGCGTTTCCGGAAAAACACAGAACCAACTGTTCGAATTCAACATGCGCATCAATAATCCGGCGCTTACTGCGCAAGTGCTGGTATGTGTGGCACGTGCTGCAATGCGTCAGCAACCGGGTTGCTATACAATGGTTGAGATTCCGGTTATCGACCTTCTGCCGGGCGACCGTGAAGAGTGGATTGCACACCTGGTATAAAAATAAAAAAAACAGATGGTGCGTTTATATGGAATGCACCATCTGTTACTACTGAACGCATCGTCTGTTATAGTCAAACAGACGATGTGTTTTTTATATCCTAACCATCAGAAGAAGAATCTGAGCACATCATTGAAGTTAGCCCAAATCAGCAAGCCGAACAATAGGAACATACCTACCATTTGAGCACGCTCCATAAATTTATCGCTGGGTTTGCGACGTGCTACAATCTCGTAGATGAGGAACAGAACATGCCCGCCGTCCAATGCCGGAATAGGCAGAATGTTCATGAAAGCAAGGATGATTGAAAGGAATGCCGTCATGTACCAGAACTGATACCAGTCCCATGTTGCAGGGAAGATGCTGCCGATTGTTCCGAAACCGCCAAGTTGTTTGGCGCCCTCTTTAGAGAAAAGATACTTCATCTGGCTGACATAACCTTTCAGCGTATTTACTCCCAGGGTAACCCCGGCCGGGATAGATGCGAAGAAACTATATTCTTTCTTGACAACGGGCAACAGCTTGTTTGTCTGCAGGGATGCAGCGACACCGATTTGATATAAAGAATCTGTAGTCAGCTTTACGGTATCCGCTACCCCCGCTCTGACGTAAGTCAGGGTGAGAAGGCGGCTGGTACTGTCGTTAGCTGCTTTTTGGCGATTCAGCATTTCTTCCTTAAAGTCGAAGTAAGCGATGTTACGTCCATCCAATTGAGTGATGCTGTCACCCGGTTGTAATCCGGCAAGTGCGGCAGGTTGTCCCGGCATAATGCTGTCGATGACAAACGGATAGCGGAATGAAGCGAAACGGACACTGTCGGCAAGCAGGCGTTCCATCATATCTTCGGGGATGTACACGGATACTTCCTGCCCGTTACGCAATACGCTGACCTGACGTGCATCGACGATGCTTGTCAGCATGTCGCCACCATAGCGTTCAAAAGGTACGCCGTCGGCGGATACCAATATATCGCCGTCACGGAAACCGATTGCTTTAGCCGTTTCATTAAAGTCCATACCCAGCGGGGCTTTCTGTAAAGGTACATATTCATCTCCCCACGCAAAGAGTATCATGGAGTAGATGAACAATGCCAACAGGAAATTGAACAGTACGCCGCCTATCATAATCAGCAGACGCTGCCATGCCGGTTTGGCACGGAATTCCCACGGTTGCATGGGCTGTTTCATCTGTTCGGTATCCATAGACTCGTCTATCATACCTGCAATTTTGACGTACCCGCCTAAAGGCAACCAGCCGATACCATATTCCGTTTCACTGTTTTTCGGTTTGAATTTGAACAAGGTGAACCACGGGTCAAAGAACAAACAGAATTTTTCCACTCGTGTCTTAAATAAACGAGCGAAGAGGAAGTGCCCGCCTTCATGGATTATTACGAGCAATGAAAGGCTCATTATAAGTTGCAGGGCACGGATCAAGAATGTTTCCATCTAATTATTTACTATTTTATTATTTGCAATTTAATTTTTAACTATCAATTCTTTTGCTATTCGTCTGGCTTCTGCGTCAGTTGCCACATAGTCTTCGTAAGCAGGTTTTTGTATAAAGGATACGCGCGCCATTGTCTTCTCGATTACGTCGCTCATGCCGAGGAATGATATTTCGTCCCGTAGGAAAGCGGCTACCACCACCTCATTGGCTGCATTGACGATACATGGCATGTTTCCTGCACGGTGCAGCGCTTCGTATGCCAGCGCCAGATTGCGGAAACGTTTCGTATCCGGCTGCTCGAATGTCAGGTCCGTGCACAATTTGAAGTCCAGCCGGGGGAAAGACGCTTTCAGGCGTTCCGGATAGGAGAATGCGTACTGAATGGGCAGGCGCATATCCGGCATTCCCAGCTGCGCTTTCACTGCTCCGTCCTCAAACTGCACCATTGAGTGAATGACGGATTGCGGATGTACCACTACTTCTATCTGGTCGGGGCGTACACCGAACAGCCATTTTGCTTCAATCACTTCAAACCCCTTGTTCATCATGGAAGCGGAGTCTATTGTAATTTTGGCTCCCATGTCCCAATTGGGGTGCTTCAAAGCCTGTGTCTTGGTTACGGTGGCAAGCTGCTCCATTGTACAGGTACGGAACGGGCCGCCGGAAGCTGTCAGTATAACTTTCTCGACAGGGTTACCCATTTCTCCGGCTAAACACTGGAATACGGCAGAATGTTCGGAGTCTACCGGCAAGATGGGAGTACCGCTGAAACGTGCCAGGTCGTTGATAAGCTCGCCCGCCACGACTAATGTTTCCTTGTTGGCGAGGGCTATCGTCTTGCGTGCGCGGATTGCGTTCATAGTCGGTTTCAGTCCGGCATAGCCTACCATGGCTGTCAGTACCATGTCGATAGGTTTTTCCGCCACAATCTGGCATAAGGCCTCTTCGCCGGCATACACTTTGATGGGGAGGTCGGCAAGTGCGTCTTTCAGTTGTTGATATTTCGTTTCATTTGCTATTACCACTGCTTCAGGCTTGAACTTGCGCGCCTGAGCTATCAAATCCTCCATCCGGTTGTTGGCTGTCAGTACATAGGCTTCGTATCGGTCGGGATGTTCCTCTATGACCTGTAATGCCTGTGTACCGATAGAGCCGGTAGAGCCAAGTATGGCAATTTGTTTCTTCATCAGTCTTATAATTTATGCTTTCAGGTTTATATCTTATACTTAATGCTTTATACTTTTAAAATACGATATAGAGTTCCGGGTTTACCGCCCTTCCTTTGTGCCACAGTTCGAAGTGCAGGTGCGGTCCGGTAGTCAGTTGCCCGCTGTTGCCTACCAGGGCAATGGCTTCTCCGCCTTTTACGGTGTCGCCTTCGCGTTTCAACAAAGAGCCGCAATGCTTGTAGACGGATACGAAATCCTGGTTATGCTGTACCTCTATCAAATAGCCGGTTTCGGCTGTATAGGTACTCAGAATGACCGTTCCGTCCAGGGTTGCCAATACGCTTTCTCCCGGATTGGCGGCTATATCCGTTCCGAAGTGCCTCTTTTCGGCATTGAAAGGAGATGAAATCATGCCGCGGGTGGGGCGGTAGAATATCAGTCCGTCTACTTCGGGGCGTGAGGCGATGCTCGTCAGGTTGTATTTCTCCGTTTCCTCGTACTGTTTGCGGAATTCAGCCTCGCGTTGCGTTCGTTCCATAAGCGAATCTTCCCGTACGGTAGTCAGGGAGTCGATGGAATGGATGGTGTCGGTTTTGATTTTACCCAGAAAGATGTCCTGAATATTCATTATGTACAGATTCTGCCTGTCTACGAGTTGCTGGAGCGAGTCTACACGCAGGGCATTCTCCACGACCTGCGCACGAATTTCACTGTTCATGTATCCGGGCAGGTAATTGCGCAACGGGGTAAAGGCAACAATCAGGGAGGCAATCAGAAAGAGTACCGTCAGTACGGAAAGCAATACGGAGATTCCGTTCAATTTGGACACACGTAAGGTGACAATATCCTCAAGGGTATTCTCGTTCGTAATAGTCAGTCTGTATTTGAACTTGATATTACTCCAAAAGGCTTTTCTTCTTTTTTTCTTCTTATTTGCTGCCACTTATAAACTTTCTATTTATAATTTGAACTTTGCGTTTCGCGCCTTATTCACGCTTCTTCCGTATCGTCTAAAGCAAGTAATCCTTCCGGCAGGTTCACCGTGATAACCTTATGCTTCTGGTCGATGTCCATAATGAAATCTTCCTGTGCCGGAATCAGCAATTCTTCTCCTTTATAATCTACCACGAACAGAGTGTTGATGGTAGAGGTGTCCACATCCGTCACTTCACCCAGTTGGCCGTGGTGTACTTCTTTCATACGGAAACCGACGAAGAAATCCCAACTGAGTTCTCCCGGTCCGGCTCCTTCGGCATGCTTCACGGGAAAATAAACCTCAATGTTGGTAAACATCCGTGCGCGTTCTGCCGTATCCACTCCTTCGAGTTTGACGAGAGCCGTAGTGTCTGAGCGGAAACGATATTCTTCGATAAAGAACGGTACGAATATACCGTCCAACAAGCAGATGAGATATTCGGCCTCTACACGGTCGAAAATATCATCCGTAAAGGTGAATGACAATTCTCCGTGAATGCCATGAGGTTTGTTGAATATACCTATTTTATATACTTCTTCTTTTCGTATCATATCGTTTTATCGCCTTGTCTGTTGCCTTGTCACTTCCTTATATTCTCGTTATTCTTGCTCCGATCGCATTCAGCCGTCCTTCTATATTCTGATACCCCCGGTCTATCTGCTCGATGTTATGAATACGGCTGATGCCGTCGGCGCTCATGGCGGCTATCAGCAGAGCAATGCCGGCACGGATATCCGGGGACGTCATATTGCCGCCACGCAGTTTGAAACCGTGGTTATGTCCGATTACTACGGCGCGGTGCGGGTCGCACAGAATGATTTGCGCTCCCATGTCTATCAGTTTGTCCACGAAGAAGAGGCGGCTTTCAAACATCTTCTGATGAATCAGCACGCTGCCTTTCGCTTGTGTGGCAACTACCAGCAGTACGCTCAGCAAGTCCGGCGTCAGTCCGGGCCAGGGTGCATCGGCTATTGTCATGATAGAACCGTCAATGAAGGATTCTATCTGATAAGTATCCTGGGCAGGCACATAAATATCATCGCCCCGTTGTTCCATTTTGATGCCCAAACGTCGGAAACTGTCGGGGATGATACCTAAGTTTTCGTGCGAAACGTTCTTGATGGTCAGCTCGCTTTTCGTCATGGCTGCCATGCCGATGAAGCTTCCCACTTCAATCATGTCCGGAAGAACGGTATGCTCTGTTCCGTGCAGTTCGTCCACTCCCTCGATGGTGAGCAGATTGGAAGCGATACCTTCTATCTTTGCACCCATGCGGTTCAGCATCCGGCATAGCTGTTGTATGTAAGGTTCGCAGGCGGCATTGTAGATGGTTGTTTTACCTTTGGCCAATACTGCTGCCATTACGATATTGGCAGTGCCCGTTACAGATGCTTCGTCCAGCAACATATAGCTGCCTTGCAACTGCCGGGCGGATATTTCGTAAACTTCCCGTCTTTCATTGTAAACGAATTCGGCACCTAAATTCCGTATACCGATGAAATGGGTGTCCAAACGGCGGCGGCCTATCTTGTCTCCGCCCGGTTTGGAAATCATAGCCTTGCCAAAGCGTGCCACCATCGGTCCTACGAGCATGACCGAACCGCGCAGGCTGGAACACCTTTTCAGGAATTCATCGCTCTCCAGATAGGCAAAATCAACATTGGCTGCTTGAAAGCTATATGTATCGATGCCTTTTTTCGATACGTTCACTCCCATATCCCGCATCAACTGAATCAGGTTGTTCACATCCAGGATGTCCGGTATGTTGTGCACCGTCACCTCTTCGGCTGTGAGCAGGGTGGCGCAGATAATCTGCAGCACCTCGTTCTTCGCTCCTTGAGGATAAATGTCTCCGGAAAGGCTGTGTCCGCCTTCTATTACAAATGAAGCCATGAAATAGTGGTTAGTAGTTAGTGATTAGCGATTAACGGTTAGTGATTAGGGTAGTGTGGTGATGTCCTATGATATTAACCGTTAATCGCTAATCACTAACCGCTATTTTAGTATTTTCTTTTATTATTTCTGTTGTTGTTTCTGTTGTTCTGGTTATTCATCTTCGGACGATAATTCTGTTCGATCCGTTCGGCCATAAGGCGGAGAAGGCTGTCGGTCATCTGCAGTTTGCCGCCGGACAGTTCTGCGAGGTCGTCCGCTATTTTGCGGTCGTCGACAGTATCTTTATTCCAGGACATATAGTCTTTCTTCATGTGGTTGCATATCAGTGCAACGAGGTTCTGCTTCTCGTCACCTTCAGGAAAGTCGATGGCTTTCTTAATCAGCACTTCCAGGGTACGGCCGTAGTGGCGGTAACGTATTTTGGTGCTGGGATAAGGAACGGTTTCCGGTTTGGTTATCAGGTTGTCTTTGCGGATAACTTCGTATGGATAGTCGATGTCCAGCTTGAAGTCCGCCATGATGGCAAGATGATCCCACAGCTTGTGCTTGAAATCGGGTATGTTGCGAAGGTGGGGAAACATGTTTCCCATGATGTTGATAATGGTATTTGCACAACGCTGGCGCTCGGAGCGGTCTTCGATTGTCAGTGCATGGTCTACCATATTCTGGATGCTGCGCCCGTATTCGGGCAAAGGCATCCGCTTTTGTTGAGTATTATATTGCATATTCTTTAGAATTAGCGGTTAGTGATTAGTGGTTAGTGATTAGCGGTTAGTGGTTAATGATTAGTGATTAATGCTATACGGTCCAATTGCGCAGCCCGCTAATCACTAATCACTAACCGCTAACCATAATCGCTATAAAAGTTTTTTCGGTTGGCTTGCTACGAATTCTTTCAAGTAGAACGGTTCGAAGTAGGCAACGTCTTTAAAATCTTTTTCGGCTATAGCTTTTTCTGCCAGCGGGAACATCATGCTTGCCAGCGGACGGATGCCGTCGATGAAATGGGCGTTGGGATGCACAATCTTTTCCTTGCACTTGGCTGCACCGTCGCCGAAGAAATATACGGGTTGCTTGTCCAGGAACTCCTGATAGGAATTTTCGTCCACAATGTCTGCCGCAATGTCGCGTACCGGTTTCAGTGCGCGGTCGTAAACGGCGGCGTACACTTCCATGCGGCGGGCATCAATCATGGGGCACAACAGGGCGTCTTCCGGCAGCTCATCGTGATAGAGCAGTACCGGAACGCATTGCACTTTCAGGGTGGGAAGCCCGATGAGGGGCAGGTTGCGCCCGTAACATACACCTTTTGCCATAGACACACCGATGCGTAGCCCTGTGTACGAACCGGGACCGCAACTTACGGCAACGGCATCCAGCGGCATGGCGTGGCTGTCGGCAAATGACAGGGCTTCGTCTACGAATACGCCCAGCGATACGGCGTGTGAAAGCCCATTCAGGTCTTCTTTTTTGAAAACGTTCTGTCCGTCCTCGCTCACGGCTACGGAGCAGGCCGAAGTGGATGTTTCAATATGCAAGATACATGACATAACTTCTATTCTGATTTTTATTGTGGCAAATTTACGTGATTTGTTTCGATTACACAAGTTGTTTGCCGAATGGTTTGTCGTTGCATTCCTGATTCATTGATTAAATTGCCGGCTGCTTGCTTGCATCTGTTCAGAAAATTAGCGAATATTGCATACTAAGTTGTGCATGCGATATTTGTCTATTGCTCAAATTATTCTCGGTGAATGCAATAAATAATCAGTGAGAATAGCTATCTTTGTCGCATAAAACTATACATTATGATACAATCTATGACGGGCTACGGCAAAGCAACAGCCGAACTGTCCGATAAGAAAATCAATATTGAAATTAAGTCGCTTAACAGCAAAGCGATGGATTTATCTGCCCGTATCGCTCCGCTTTACAGGGAAAAGGAAATGGAAATCCGTAACGAAATATCCAAAATGCTGGAACGGGGCAAGGTCGATTTCAGCCTTTGGATTGAGAAGAAAGATGCGGAACAACTGGCCACTCCTATCAATCAGGAATTGGTGGAGGCTTATTACAAACGGATTAAGGAAATTTCTGCGGCAGCCGGTATTCCTGAACCTGCCGACTGGTTTGCCACGCTGCTCCGTATGCCGGATGTAATGACGAAGAATGAGACTCAGGAGCTGAGCGATGAGGAATGGGCAGTGGTGCATGCGGCAGTGGAAGAGGCTATCAATCATCTGATAGACTTCCGCAAGCAGGAGGGCGCAGCGCTCGAAAAGAAATTCCGTGAGAAGATAGAGAATATAGCACGGTTGCTCGAATCGGTGGCTCCCTACGAGCAGGAACGGGTAGGCAAGGTAAAGGACCGTATCACCGATGCGCTTGAAAAGACATTGAGTGTGGATTACGACAAGAACCGCCTGGAACAGGAACTTATCTACTACATCGAGAAACTCGATATCAACGAAGAAAAGCAACGTCTTTCCAATCACCTGAAATACTTTATCAGCACGCTCGAAAGCGGTAGCGGACAAGGTAAGAAGCTGGGCTTCATCGCACAGGAAATGGGTCGCGAAATCAATACGCTGGGCAGCAAGTCCAATCATGCCGAAATGCAGAAGATTGTAGTGCAGATGAAGGACGAGCTGGAGCAAATCAAGGAACAGGTCCTGAACGTGATGTAAGGAACCGGTTCCGGACGTTGCATGAATTTATGATAAGTTTGTTTCAACATGAAGTTAGAGCAAACCAATTAGAGGATTAAATAGTAAACCGTTAAATAGTAAATACCACAGATGGGTAAACTGATTATATTTTCCGCCCCTTCAGGGTCGGGCAAGTCCACAATTATCAACTATCTGTTGACGCAGAACCTGAATCTGGCTTTCTCTATTTCGGCAACCAGCCGTCCGCCGCGCGGCACGGAGCAGAACGGGGTGGAGTATTTCTTTCTCACTCCCGATGAGTTCCGGAGCCGCATAGCCAACGATGAGTTCCTGGAATACGAGGAAGTGTATCAGGACCGCTTCTACGGAACACTGAAAGCACAGGTGGAAAAGCAACTGGCTGCCGGACAGAATGTTGTATTCGATGTAGACGTAGTGGGCGGTTGCAATATCAAGAAGTTCTACGGCGAGCGTGCTTTGTCCGTTTTCATCCAGCCGCCTTCGGTGGAGGAATTGCGCAAACGCTTGATAGGCCGCGGCACGGATGCTCCCGAAGTTATCGAGAGCCGTGTGGCGAAGGCCGAATACGAGCTTGGCTTTGCACCGAAATTCGATACGGTCATTGTAAACGATGATTTGGAAACGGCTAAAGCGGAGGCATTGAAAGTGATAACCCAATTCCTGAACCGATGAAGCGGACGAAAGGCAGAAATCTATCGCCGAGAGCCAATAAGGTTCTCTTAGTCCTGAATATCGTTCTGTTTTTGGGAGCTATCGTCTTGGCTATATTGAATGTTGACCTGAAGGAGTACACTCCGGCTGCGGCCATGCTTATTGTGATGTTCATAAGCGGCGTAAATATTTACGGCTGTTGGAAACGCCTGAAAGGAAAGCTTTGATACCATAGCCTTCTGTATTTTTTAATTCTTAATTTTCAATTTATCAAGTGGATATAGGCATTTTCAGCGGTTCGTTCAATCCGGTACATATCGGACATCTGGCGCTTGCCAACTATCTTTGTGAATACGAAGGGTTGGACGAGGTGTGGTTCATGGTGACTCCGCATAATCCGCTGAAAGAAGAAGCCTCTCTGATGAGCGATGAATTCCGTCTGAAGCTGGTGCAGCTTGCCATTGGAGGCTATCCCAAGTTCCGGGCTTCCGATTTCGAGTTTCATCTGCCGCGTCCGTCTTATACCGTTCATACGCTTGATAAACTGAAACAGACTTATCCGCAAGACACTTTCCATCTTATTATAGGTTCCGACAACTGGAAGCTTTTCTCCCGGTGGTATCAGTCGGAGCGTATTCTTGCGGAAAACTTTATTCTTATTTACCCCCGTCCCGGTTATGAGGTGGACGGGAATACTTTACCTCAAAATGTAAAACTGGCCTCTTCGCCCACATTCGAAATAAGTTCTACCTTTATCCGCCAGGCGATGGAAGAGGGCAGGGACGTGCGTTATTTCCTGCATCCGGCTGTCTATGAAGCGTTGAGACAAACTAATCTGTAAAATAAATGAATGACTTGGAAAATTTACAGGCGCCCCACAACTTCGGTGTATGTGCCTCTGCCTGTTGTACGAAACGCTTTACCTGCCTGCGCTATATAGCCTTGCAGAATGCTTCCCTGCAATATCCGTTCCTGCCTACGCTTACTCCCCGGAAGCTGGAGTCGATGAAGGGAAAGTGTGAATATTACCGTCCGAATACGCCGGTGCGTTATGCCCGCGGCTTCACCCGGGTGGCAGAGTTGCTCACGGTTCGGGTGGCGGGTACATTCCGCTTGCGGCTTATTTCCTACTTCGGGCGTAAGAACTATTACCTTGCCCGTAAAGGAGAGTACCTTATCAATCCTGCTGCCCAGCAATACATTATCAGCCAGGCAGAAGCTCTCGGCCTGCGGCTTGATGACTACTTTGACGAGTATGTAGAACGGTATGACTGGTAGGGATAACCGGTTGAAATGCAACGCAATGCAGTTTTCCCACGGTGGGAACTCCGGTTTCCTTAGGGGGAAACGTCAGTTTCCTATGGTAGAAACTTCAGTTTCCCTGCAGGGAAATTCGGGTTTCCTTAAAGGGGAACGGGCGTTTCCTTAAGGGAAACATCCGTCTCCTCCGGTGGAAACGGAAATAGGCTTACTCAAGGCATGCGTCGAGGTCGCGTATAATCTGCTCTTTGTCCATGTGCTGGCCGATGAAGACTATCTTTTGCATGCGGTCTCCGTACTTTTCGTCCCAGTCGCGCATCAGTCCGGGTTCTTGACGCATCAGTTCAATCAGGTCTTCTTCGGGGGCCGTGGCATACCACAGCCCGGCTTCGGTCAGTTGTTTCTGAGTGCCTGCCTGTTCAAAAAGGTAGGACATGTCGCGGTTGTGGCTGAAATAGCATACGCCTTTGGCACGGATGATGTTGCGGCTCCATCTGGTGGCGATGAAATGGTCGAATTTGTGAATGTCGAATGCCGGACGGCGGTAGTAAACGAAAGTACCGATGCCGTATTCTTCCACTTCGCCCCCTTCGTGATGGTGATGATGATGGTGTCCGTGCTCTTCGTGGTGATGCTCGTGCTCTTCGTGGTGATGTTCATGTTCTTCATGATGATGCTCATGCCCTTCTTCGTGGTGATGATGTCCGTGCGCTTCTTTTTCTTCCTCTTCGGTGGCTGGTTTCTCTATCCCGCGAATCCATCCTGCCGAGGTAGCCACGCGTTCGAAGTCGAACAGGTCTGTATGGATAATCTTCTTTAAATCCACATCCGCGTAATTGCATTCGATGATTTCGGCTGCGGGTTGCAGGGTACGTATAATCTGCTTGATGCGTTCCAGCTCTTCGGGTTTTACTTCCGCTGCCTTGTTCAGAAGAATGATATTACAGAATTCAATCTGCTGGATGATAAGATTTTCAATGTCTTCCTCGTCAATCCCTTTTCGGGTGAGGTCGTTGCCGCAGGCGAACTCGTCTTGCAGGCGCAGGGCGTCCACTACGGTGGTGATGCAGTCCAGGCGGCAGATGCCGTATTGGGTGTACATGCCGCCCAGGCGGGGAATGGAGCAGATGGTCTGTGCGATAGGTTCGGGTTCGCAGATGCCGCTGGCTTCGATAACGATATAGTCGAAACGCTCCATCCGCATGATTTCGCCTATTTGCTCTATCAGGTCCGTTTTCAGCGTGCAGCAGATGCAGCCGTTTTGAAGCGCAACGAGGCTTTCGTCTTTCTTGCCCACGATGCCGCCCTTTTGGATGAGGTCTGCGTCAATGTTTACCTCGCCTATGTCATTGACGATAACTGCGAATCTGATGCCTTGTTTATTGGCGAGAATATGGTTTACTAACGTTGTTTTACCGCTGCCCAGATAACCGGTGAGGAGCAGTACGGGAATTTCTTTTGTTGTCATATCTGTTATTGGTTTTTATTTGCTGTTATTGACGAACCGTACGGTTGCATTCATCAACGCGGCATTGACGGGCAGTGAAGGATTATTGTACACTGCCATTTGTTGCTGCGGTGCGGTGCTCTCGCAATCTTTCAGCACATGGTTCATTTTGTCTATCAGAACGAGTTCTGCCTTGGAAGATGCTTTCTTCAGCAGCATTGCATCCTCTTCCTTTACCTGAATATCGTTTTTACCTTGAAGAATCAGCACGGGCATTTTCAGGGAAGCGATGACGGTCTGCGGATTGTATTTATACCAGGAGATGAGGTAGGGCTGTACGGAAGGCCGGAACAGCGCCTGCAGATAGGCAGGGACTTGCGCCACCTCTTTTCCGTTTCTTAACGAACGGTTGATGTCCGCCACTTCTTTCCGTATGGACTCCGGCATCATTTGGGCAGCCACTTGCTTTTCTATGATTTCGTATGCCGGACTGCCTGCGCCGGCAATGGAAATGAAACTCTTTACTTTGGGGCGGCTCTGGCAGGCAAGCATGCCGATGAGCGAGCCTTCGCTATGTCCGGCTACTGTGATGCCGGTGAAGCGTTTGTCTTTGGCAAGAAAGTCTATCCAGCCCGTCACATCGTTTACATAATCCTCGAAGCGGAGTTTGGACTCTTCTTTGCCTGCTGCGGCGCTGCCGGCTATGCCGCGTTTGTCGAAACGGAGCGAGGCGATACCTTTCTGTGCCAGTCCCTCGGCAAGGAATTTCAGCGAATTGTTTTTCATCATGGGATTGTTGCCGTCCATGTCGGTAGGGCCGGAACCGGCGATAAGCAGCACTACGGGACAGGTTGTGGCATTGGCAGGCAGGAGAAGTCTGCCTTTGATGTCACCGGTAGCGGTGCTTAATGTTACAGGACTTTCTTCGGATGTGAGAGGCTGCGCCTGGCAGTAAGGTTGGAGAAACAGGACGCAACTGAATAGAAGGAGAAGTAATCGTTTCATATCATTTACTTTTTGGTTTTTGGAAAACGGAAGTAAATGTAAACAATATTATCAGATAAAAAAAGAGGAAAGCATGTCAAAATTCGGATAAATCTTACATGCTTTCCTCTTATTATACCGTAACAATCATCCTGCTTACAGGATACCTTGTGACATCATTGCCTTGGCTACTTTCATAAATCCGGCAACGTTGGCGCCCTTTACGTAATTTACGTAACCGTCGGCTTCCGTTCCGTACTGCACGCAAGCCTCGTGGATGTTCTTCATGATGCTTTTCAGCTTTTCGTCCACTTCTTCGGCGCTCCAGCCCAGTTTAATGGAGTTCTGGGTCATTTCGAGGCCCGATACCGATACACCGCCGGCATTGGCTGCCTTGCCCGGAGCATACAGAATCTTGGCTTCCTGGAACACTTTGATAGCTTCGGGAGTAGAAGGCATGTTTGCACCTTCGGATACCGCCATTACACCGTTGGCGATAAGTTTCTTGGCATCGTCACCGTTGATTTCATTCTGAGTGGCAGAAGGCAGAGCGATATCTGCTTTTTCGCCCCAGGGACGTGCACCTTCCACATACTTAACGCCCGGATATTGTTCTGCATATTCGCGGATGCGTCCACGGTAGAGGTTCTTGAGTTCCATGATGTAATCCAGCTTTTCGCGGTCGATACCTGCGGGGTCGTATATGTAACCGTCGGAATCGGACATTGTCAGGACTTTGCCACCCATCTCCAGTACTTTCTCGGCAGTGTACTGAGCCACGTTGCCCGAACCGGAAATCAGGCAGGTCTTGCCCTTGAGGTCTGTACCTTTGGTTTTCAGCATTTCCAGCAAGAAGTAGATGTTGCCGTAACCCGTGGCTTCCGGACGAATCAGCGAACCGCCGAATTCGCGGCCTTTTCCCGTAAAGGTTCCGGTAAACTCGTGAGCCAGTTTCTTGTACATGCCGAACATGAAACCTACTTCGCGGCCGCCTACACCGATGTCACCGGCAGGAACGTCGGTCTCGGGACCGATGTGGCGCCACAGCTCCAGCATGAAAGCCTGAACGAAACGCATCACCTCTGCATTTGACTTGCCGCGCGGAGAGAAGTCCGAACCGCCCTTACCGCCACCCATAGGCAGGGTAGTCAGCGAGTTTTTGAAAGTCTGTTCGAAAGCAAGGAATTTCAGAATGGAGAGGTTCACGGAAGCGTGGAAACGGATACCGCCTTTGTACGGACCGATGGCGTTGTTGTGCTGTACACGGTAACCCATGTTGGTTTGTACGTTACCCTTGTCATCCACCCAAGTAACACGGAACTGGTAAACACGATCGGGGATGCAAAGACGTTCAATCAGATTGGCTTTGTCGAACTCCGGATGTTTGTTGTACTCTTCTTCAATGGTAGAAAGCACTTCTTCTACTGCCTGATGATACTCCGGTTCATTGGGGAACCGTCTTTTCAAATCTTCTAATACCTTAGCTGCATTCATAATCTATTTCTTTTATTGGGTTTGCATATTTATATTGTAAGGCGGTGATACGGTAGCGCCTTACCTCTTGTTGCGGTTGCAAAAGTAAATATAAAAATGATACAAGCAAACAATTTATAAATAAAATACGGGATAAAACAACAAAAATATTGTTTTATCCCGTAAAAATGAATAAAAAGATATTATTTATTTCCTTTTGAGCGCTTTTATTACAGGAATGAATACCAATGCTGCTGAAATGGCAAGTGTCAGGATAATTGGTCCGTCAATCCGTTCGGCGGTTGTCAGTACTATGTAGCAAAGCGCTGCCCAAAGAAGCGTGATGCAAACGATTTGAAATCTGGAAAATTGCCTTTTCATTTGCCTGCTTTCTTTTTGTCCACAATGGCGTCGATAACGGCTACTGCGGTAATGTTTACTATATCGCGCACGGAGCTTTCAAAATCGGTAAAATGGATAGGCTTGTTCAGTCCCATCTGTATCGGGCCGATGAGTTCGGAGTCCATATCCATCGACTGCAACAGTTTGTATGCGGAGTTGGCGGAACTCAGGTTCGGGAAGATAAGCGTATTCACATCCTTTCCTTTCAGGCGGGTAAACGGATACTTGGCATCGCGCAGTTCGCGGTTCATGGCAAAGTTCACCTGCATTTCGCCGTCGATGGCAAGGTCGGGATAGTTGCGCTGCATGTAATCCACGGCTTCGTGCACGCTTACCGGACTTCCTTCCTTGTCCGTACCGAAGTTGGAGTAGCTCAGCATGGCCATAACGGGAGTATGGTTGAAGAAGCGTACGGTATACTCCGACAGTTTGGCGATGTCTATCAGTGTTTCCGCATTGGGATGGCGGTTGATAAGCGTATCGGCAAGGAAGTACGTGCCTTTCTTCGAGTTGAGGATGTGCATTGTGCCGAAGTGCTTGAATTCCGGACGGATGCCGATTACTTCTTTGGCCACCTTGATGGTGTTGCTGTACTTGGTGTACAATCCGGTGATGAAAGCGTCGGCCTCACCGGTTTCCACCATCATCATGCCGAAGTAGTTGCGCTCGAACATCTTGTCGTTGGCCTCTTCGTAGGTGACGCCTTCGCGGGCGCGCTTTTCGGAAAGGATACGTGCGTAACGTTCGCGGCGTTCCGATTCGTTGGGATGGCGCAGGTTTACGATTTCAATGCCTTCGAGGCTGAGGTCGAGTTCTTTTGCCAGCTTCTCGATAGCTTCGTCATTGCCCAATATGATGGGATGGCAGATACCTTCGGCCTTGGCCTCAACGGCGGCTTTCAGCATATTGGGGTGAATGCCTTCGGCAAATACCACACGTTGCGGGTTGCGGCGGGCGGTGTCGTAGAGCTGGCGGGTGAGCTTGCTTTCATAGCCCATCAGCTCGCGCAGTTGCAGGCGGTAGGCATCCCAGTCTGCAATGTGCTTGCGGGCCACACCGCTGTCCATGGCGGCTTTTGCCACGGCGCAGGACACTTCGGTGATGAGGCGCGGGTCTACCGGTTTCGGGATGAAGTATTCCGGACCGAAAGTGAAGTTGTTCACATGGTAGGCTTCGTTCACCACGTCGGGTACGGGTTGTTTGGCAAGATTGGCGATGGCGTGTACGGCAGCAATCTTCATCTCTTCGTTGATGGCCTTTGCCTGCGTATCGAGTGCGCCGCGGAAGATATAGGGGAAGCCGATAACGTTGTTAATCTGGTTCGGATAGTCGGAACGGCCGGTAGACATCAGTACGTCCGGACGCGCTGCCATAGCGTCTTCGTAGGATATTTCCGGAGTAGGGTTGGCAAGGGCGAATACAATGGGGTGGTCGGCCATGCTGCGTACCATATCCTGCGTCAGTACATTGCCTTTGGAAAGGCCGAGGAATACGTCGGCGCCTTTGATGGCTTCGGCAAGGGTATGTACGTCGCGGCGGTCGGTTGCAAAGTAACGCTTCTGTTCGGTCAGGTTCTCGCGGTCGCTGGTGATGACGCCTTTGCTGTCCAGCATCAGGATGTTCTCGCGGCGTGCGCCGAGCGATTCGTACAGTTTGGTGCATGAGGTGGCGGAAGCGCCTGCGCCGTTCACTACGATTCTTACGTTTTCAATCTTCTTGCCTGCCACTTCCAGTGCGTTCAGCAGTCCGGCGCTGGAGATGATGGCCGTACCATGCTGGTCGTCGTGCATCACCGGAATATCAAGTTCTTCTTTCAGCCGGCGTTCTATTTCAAAACATTCGGGAGCCTTGATGTCTTCCAGGTTGATACCGCCGAACGTGGGGGCAATTGCCTTGACTGCTTCGATAAACTTGTCGGGGTCTTTCTCGTTCACTTCGATATCGAATACATCGATGCCGGCATAGATTTTGAACAGCAGCCCTTTTCCTTCCATAACGGGCTTTCCGCTGAGTGCGCCTATGTCGCCCAGACCGAGAACGGCGGTTCCGTTGGAGATTACAGCTACCAGATTGCCTTTGGCTGTATATTTATATGCGTCCTGCGGGTTCTTCTCGATTTCGAGGCACGGTTCTGCAACGCCCGGAGAATAAGCGAGTGAAAGGTCGGTTTGTGTACTGTAGGGCTTGGTGGGCACTACTTCAATTTTTCCCGGTTTGCCTTGCGAGTGATAGAGCAAGGCAGCTTCTTTGGTTATCTTAGCCATGGTAGATTAGTTAAATTTGTTATGATTTGGTCGCAAATTTAGAGATAAAAGTTCTAATTTGTAGTCTGTATCGGATAATTTCTATTAGAATTATCAGTAAATAAACTAAAAATGCTTATTTTTGGCAATAGATTTAAGTATTACCCCAAATTATTAACTTAACACAGTTGTTTTATGAAGATTTTTAAACTTCCTCTTGCAGGATTATTGTTTTGCACCGCGCCGTTGCTGGCAGGATGCGGAACGAGTGACAAACCCGAAGCTCCGGTTTCCCTGACCTGGGAAATGGGTACGGGTAATGCGGAACCCGGATACTATGAGAACTCCTTTGTTCTTAAAAACATCTCCGGCGCTCCTCTTCCCCGAAATTGGACAATCTATTATTCGCAACTTCCCCGCAATGTGAAGCAGATAGGGAATCCTGCCGTTAAGGTGGAACCGGTGAACGGAAACTTCTTTAAGATGTATCCGACGGAAAGCTTTACTCCGTTGGCTCCTGGTGATTCCATGCGTATCACTTTTCTGTGCTCTTACAAGATAGACCGGAATTCGCACGCGCCCGAAGGCACTTATTGGGTGGCTACGGCAGACGGTAAGGAAAGCAGTCCGCTTCCCGTAACGCTGAATACGCTTGCGTTACCCTCGCCGGAGTCACTGCCCGGCTATCCGGATGCAACTAAAATATACGAATCGAATCTTCGTTTGGAGAACGTATCGGCTTTGAAACAGTGGGATATATTGCCGTCGGTAAAGAAAGCGACGCCTGCCGAAGGCGCTGTTGTGCTGGATGGCAAGGTGGCTTTGGCGTATCCGGACGCGTATGCCGTTGAGGCAAGGTTGCTGAAAGAGAAGTTATCTGCTCTGTACGACTTGGAAGTAGTGGATAAAGCTCCCGTTACGATTGCTTTGGAAACCTTGACTGACAAGGCGAAAGCTGTGAACGATGAATACTATGATTTGGTTATAGACTGCGACCGGGTAAAGATTAGCGCCGCCACTCCGCACGGAGTTTTCAACGGTACGCAAACTTTGCTGGCGATGCTGAAAGGTAAAGAAGCGCCGTACCGGCTGGACGCTATGTCTGTGGAAGATTATCCCGACCTTCTGTATCGCGGGCAGATGATAGACATTGCCCGCAACTTCACTACCGTAGACAATTTGAAAAAGCTGGTGGACGTTTTCGCTTCTTACAAAATGAATGTGCTCCATTTCCATTTTTCGGATGATGAGGCATGGCGTCTGGAAATTCCGGGATTGGAAGAGCTGACCGCCGTGGGCAGCCGCCGCGGACATACCACCGACGAGAGCCGTTGTCTCTATCCGTGCTATGACGGCGGTTACGACCCGGATGCCGCAACCGTAGGCAACGGATATTACTCCCGTGAGGATTTTATCGGTCTGTTGCGCTATGCTGCCGAAAGACATATCCGCGTCATACCGGAAATAGAATCTCCCGGACATGCCCGTGCGGCTATCGTCTCCATGAAAGCGCGTTATAATAAGTATAAGGACACGGATGTGGAAAAGGCCGCCGAATATCTGCTGAGTGAGCCGGAAGATACTTCCCGCTACGCATCCGTGCAGTATTATACGGACAATGTGATAAATGTGGCCATGCCCTCTACTTATCGCTTTATGGAGAAAGTGATTCAGGAACTTGCGGCTATGTACAGGGAAGCCGGCGTACCGCTGGCTACGGTGCATCTTGGCGGCGATGAAGTGGCGCGTGGCGTATGGCTGGGTTCCCCAAAATGTCAGGCGTTGATGAAAGATAAAGGAATGACGAAACCGCATGACTTGGCAGAGCATTTCATCACGCAGATGGCAGACATTATGCAAAGGAACGGGCTGAAATTCAGCGGTTGGCAGGAAGTTGCTTTGGGGCATACCGAAGAGGCGCACCGGCAATTGCGGACTCAGGCGGCGGGCGTGTACTGCTGGAATACGGTTCCGGGATACGATGAGGTGGTGTATCAGATTGCCAATAACGGCTACCCGGTGATTCTCTGTAATGTGGGCAATTTCTATATGGATATGGCGTACAACGGGCATCCCGACGAGCGCGGGCTTGATTGGGGCGGTTATGTGGATGAGTCAGTCTCTTTCTCCATGCTTCCTTTCAGCATCTATCGTTCGTTGCGTACGGACGGTGCAGGCAATCCCGTCGATTTGGATGCAGCGGAAAAGGGAAAAACAGTTCTGACGGCAGAGGGGCGAAAGAATATCCTGGGTGTGCAAGGTCAGTTGTTTGCCGAAACAATCCGTAGCTTTAACGGTGTGGAATACCTTCTTTTCCCGAAAATCATGGGACTGGCAGAGCGTGGCTGGAATGCTTATCCGGCATGGGAAGAACTGCGGGGTGCACAGGAACAGCAAGCCTTCAACAAAGCATTGGCGTTGTATTATGAAAAAATCAGCGATATGGAAATGCCTTATTGGGCAAGGAACGGTATCAATTTCCGCCTGCCTCATCCGGGATTGTTGGTGAAGGACGGTAAGCTTTATGCCAACGTTGCCATTCGAGGTGCTGAAATACGTTACACAACGGATGGTTCGGAACCGGATGCCCAATCCGCTTTGTGGGAAGCGCCCGTGCCGTGCCATGCTCCGGTAGTGAAGGCAAAGACCTTCTGTCAGGGTAAGGAAAGCCTGCCGATAACATTGAAAACTGAATAATAATGAAACGCATCATCCGTTGAGGCTGAATGTATGATTGAACAGCCCTCGACAGATGATGCGTTTCACTTGAACAGATGATGCTTACGCGTTCAGCGCCTGTTCTATATCTGCGATGATATCATCCGCATTTTCAATACCCACCGAGAAACGGATGAGGTCGGGGCGGATACCGGCTTCCAACAGTTGCTCGTCAGAGAGCTGGCGGTGCGTATGGCTGGCAGGATGGAGCACGCAGGTACGTGCATCGGCAACGTGAGTTACGATAGCTGCCAGCTTCAACGAGTCCATAAATTTGATAGACACCTCGCGGCCGCCTTTCAGTCCGAAAGAGATAACGCCGCAGGAGCCGTTGGGCATGTACTTCTGTGCCAATGCGTAATACTTGTTGTCGGGCAGGCCGCAATAGTTCACCCATGCCACTTTGTCGTTTTTGGAAAGGTATTCGGCTACTTTTTGGGCATTGCCGCAGTGTTGCGGCATGCGCAGGTGCAGAGTTTCCAGACCGAGGTTCAGCAAGAACGCATTCTGCGGAGACTGGATGCTGCCGAGGTCGCGCATCAGTTGCGCCGTTGCTTTAGTGATGTAAGCCAGTTTGCCGAAAGCTTTTGTATAAGTCAGCCCGTGATACGATTCGTCCGGTGTGCAGAGACCGGGGAATTTGTCGGCATGTGCTTCCCAGTCGAAATTGCCGCTGTCTACAACTGCTCCGCCTACGCTGGTGGCGTGTCCGTCCATGTATTTGGTAGTGGAGTGGACTACTATATCGGCTCCCCATTCAAACGGGCGGCAGTTGATAGGAGTGGGGAAAGTATTGTCTACAATCAAAGGTACGCCGTGCTTGTGGGCGATACGGGCAAACTTTTCGATGTCGAGAACTTCCAGCGTAGGGTTGGAGATTGTTTCGCCGAACAGGGCTTTGGTGTTCGGACGGAAAGCGGCAGAGATTTCCTCTTCGGGCGCATCGGGGTTGACAAACGTTACATCGACACCCAGCTTTTTCATTGTCACGCCAAACAGGTTGAACGTTCCGCCATAGATAGTGGATGAGCATACGAAGTGGTCGCCTGCCTGGCAGATGTTGAAGATAGCATAAAAATTCGCTGCCTGTCCGCTCGATGTCAGCATGGCGGCTACACCGCCTTCGAGGGCGGCTATCTTGGCTGCAACGGCATCGTTCGTAGGATTTTGCAGACGGGTGTAGAAGTAACCGCTGTCTTCGAGGTCGAACAGACGCGCCATTTGCTCGCTGGTATCGTATTTGAAAGTTGTACTTTGATAAATGGGGAGTACGCGGGGTTCTCCCTTTTTAGGAGTCCACCCTGCCTGTACGCACAGTGTCTCCGGCTTGAATTGCTTTGCCATAATGCTATCTGTATTTAGAGTTTCTTTTCTTTAAAACACGTAAGTTGTCGCAAAAGTAGGGAAAAAAATATAATTTTGTGCGCGCGAATGGTAAAATGCTATAATTTAGCAGTTGAAAATCTGCTGCCGATACGAAATAAATGACGAATAACGGGAATATGAAACGTATATTTTGCTTGCTTGCTGTTCTCTTCTGTACTTTTCTTCTTTTGGATGTCTCTGCTCAGGGAGAATATGCCACACCCAAATCGGGCGAGGGTATTTCGTCTTTTCTGGAACGGAACAAACGTCCGGGAAAAGCCTACTATAATGAGTTTATGAAGCTGAACGAAAAACGTCTGCGTGGAAAAGAGGAACTGCGATTGGGTGTGAAATATGTGTTGCCGCCCTTGAAGAAAGGGACTTCTGCCTCCGTTTCGCCCAAAGCTGTTGCCGGTAAAAAGAGAGTGGTTCGCGAACGGCTGTTCGGGAAGAAGCTGGCCGATGTGCCAGTGACGTCCAACCGCTTGCAGGGTGCTTGCTTCTATGTGGTCAGCGGGCATGGCGGTCCCGATCCCGGAGCTATCGGAAAAATAGGAAAGGTGGAATTGCACGAGGATGAATATGCCTATGATGTTGCCTTGCGCCTTGCCCGTAACCTGATGCAGGAAGGGGCGGAAGTGCATATCATCATTCAGGATGCCAAAGACGGAATCCGCGACAGCCGCTACCTTTCCAACAGTAAGCGGGAAACGTGCATGGGCGATGCCATTCCGCTGAATCAGGTAGCCCGCCTGCAACAGCGTTGCACCAAAATCAATGAACTCTACCGGAAAGACCGTAGGAAGTATAAGTATTGCCGGGCTATATTCTTGCATGTGGACAGCCGCAGCAGGAGTGCGCAGACGGACGTATTCTTTTACCATGCTCCGAAAAGCGTGTCGGGAAAGAAACTGGCGGTTACCATGAAAGAAACTTTCGAATCGAAATATGACAAACATCAGCCCAATCGCGGATTTGAAGGGACTGTCAGTTCGCGTAACCTCTACGTGTTGCTGCAAGCCGCTCCGGTTTCGGTCTTCGTTGAACTGGGCAATATCCAGAATACGTTCGACCAGCGCCGTTTCGTTATCAGTTCCAACCGCCAGGCTCTGGCAAAGTGGATGACGGAAGGATTCATTGCGGACTATAAGCAGATGAAGTAGGGGTGTTTGTCTGTTTCATAAGGTATGGTTTCTCATTCCGGACATAATGAAGAATGACGAACCCATACCTTACATATTTTAATTTATTCTATCGGAATATAGATTTCTGTCAGTAACTCATCCGGTGCAGTATCAGCCGGATTATTCAGGTATCGTTCGGCACTGGCTTCCTCTCTGAATGTACATTCCATTTCAGGGATGTATTTTCCATAGATTGTGTCGTACACACTTTGCAGGTGTTCGTACGAACCCTTATACAGGAATATGGCATAGCGTCCTGCCGGAAGTTGCTTGAAGCCGATATTGCCTTTCGGAGTTACGGCGGCAGGCATAACCATACATACATCGGTACGCAGTTTCTCTATCGGGGTCACTTTAGGGTCGTCATGAAAAATACAGTAAGGCATCACTTCTCCCATTGGCAGCTTTTCCTCTTGGACAAATTGTTGAAGGCGCATCCACGTGCCGCAATAATCATTTAGTTTATAGTCTCCGAACAATCGGATATAAATCACATTTCGGACCGGAAGTTCTTTGATTTCCCGTTTCAGTTTGAGTTCCGGACGGATAATAGCTGGTTTCATAATTACAAAGTTTTTATTGTTACGATATTCTAAAGGTGAAATACCGTAGAACTGCTTGAACACTTTAGACAATGACGAGGAAGACGAATAACCGATGCGATAAGCAATGTCGGCTATCGGCAAATCGGTGTAGCGTAATAACCGTGCTGCCGTTTCAGTACGTGTCCGGACGATAAACGTACCTATGGGTTCGCCCAAAAAAGCTTTCATGATGCGGTGGAAGTAGAACGGAGAGAAATGGGAAATCTTGGCCAGCGATTTCAGGTCGATTTCTTCTCCGAGGTGGAGATTGATATAATCCACCACTGCATTCACACACTTCTGATACTCTTCCCGGGTTGTCTTTTTGGTTTCCATATATTCTATCGGTTTGTTCACGATGCAAAAATAAGGGGAAAAAGGGATAGGGGACTTGTCCGATGTTGCTATAAATGTGGTTTGCCGCATATTTATTGGACATTTGTTGGACGGAAGTTCGTTAATAATCATTGTTTGTTTAATCTGAAAAGACAAAACATATGTAATTTTGCAGCGGATTATATTATATAAATAGCTTTTGAAAGAGTATATGAAAGAAGCATTTCTTACTTTAGGGCGTGGTGTAGGCCAGGTGATGTTTCAGAACAATGCGCTGTCGGGGGTATTGATGCTGGCAGGTATCCTTCTGAATTCCTGGCAAATGGCCTTGCTGGCGATTGTGGGTAATGTTGTAAGTACACTAACGGCTTGTCTTTCCGGTTACAGTCGCGAAGATATAAGGAACGGGCTTTACGGGTTTAACGGTACTTTGGTGGGAATAGCGATCGGAGTATTTATGCCGGTTTCCGTAGCTTCTTTCTCATTGTTGGTTGCAGGTGCGTGCTTATCCGCTTGGATAGCCCGTCTTTTCAGCTTGCAGCGGCGGGTGCCGGGATTTACCGCTCCTTTCATCCTTTCGGTGTGGATATTGTTGGCTGCTTGCAGAGGGATGATGCCGTCTTTGCTATTGCCTTCCGGGAATGCAGTGACAGCCCAGTCACTCTCTTTTTTGCAGGCTTTTTGTCTGAACATCGGTCAGGTGATGTTTCAGGGGAATACAGTATTGGCAGGAGTGCTCTTCCTGTTGGGTATCATGGTTAATTCCCGTATCAATGGCTTTTATGCTGCATTGGGAGCGGGGCTTTCCATTCCGTTCGCTCTGCTGTTGGGAGTGGATGATGCTGTTTTGAATGCCGGATTGATGGGATATAACGGAGTGTTGTGCGCCATTGCTTTGGGAGATAAAACATGGAAAGGCGGCGCGTGGGCCACAGTGGCTGTATTGCTGTCCGTCTTACTCCAGATAGGCGGTATGAAGTGGGGAATAACAACCCTCACCGCACCGTTCGTTGTTGCTGTATGGATAGTGGCAGGGTGCAGGGCCGGATGGAAAAATAGAAATAGAAACTGAAAATTGCTGAATATTACAAAGTATGACCGAGAAAACCCGATTGCAGCTCTTGGCGTGGGCAAGAGAATATCATTGTGCAGCCTTTATACAAGGTGATCCTGTTCAGTTTCCGCATCGGTATACGCAGAAACAGGATATTGAGGTTAGCGGCTTGCTCACAGCTATAATGAGTTTTGGCAACCGCAGGCAGATATTAAAGAAAGCGGACGGACTGCATGGCTTAATGGGAGCTTCACCCTACCGGTATGTCTTGTCCTGCAGGTGGAAAGAAGATTTCCTGCCTACAGATAGGAGTAGCTTTTACCGTATGCTTTCCCATGCGGATTTTTATACTTACTTTGCCCGGCTGCACGCTGCCTATACCCGTTTTGATAGTTTGGAAGATGCCTTGTCGGTTTATCCGGGTACACCGATGGAGAAGCTGTGCGCATTTCTGGAAGTTTCAGTCAAGAGCCCTCAAAAGAAACTGAATATGTTTCTGCGGTGGATGATACGGAAAGAGTCGGAAGTGGATTTCGGCATTTGGAAGAGCTTTGACCGTCGCGATTTGCTGATTCCTTTGGATACGCACGTTTGCAGGGTGGCTTATCTTTTGGGGCTTACCGATACGGAAACATTCTCTCTGAAGAATGCGCGGAACATAACCGAGGCTTTGGCGGAAGTCTTTCCGGACGACCCCTGTTTGGGAGATTTCGCATTGTTCGGCAGCGGGGTAAACGGGGTGCTGTAAGATTGGGCTTTGGTCTTACCAGTCTATCTCCTCAATGCCTTTGCTCCGTAAATAATCGTTGGCCTTGCTGAAGTGCCTGCAACCGAAGAAACCGTATTCGGCGGAACGGGGTGAAGGATGGACGGTTGTCAGAATAAAATGCTTGCTGCTGTCTATCAAGGCTGCCTTTTCTTTGGCATAAGCTCCCCAAAGCATGAATACGAGATGTTCTCGTTCATCACTTAATTTCTTGATTACCGCATCTGTGAAAGTTTCCCAGCCCATGTTGCGGTGCGAACCGGTTTCGTGGGCGCGTACCGTAAGGACAGAGTTCATGGAGAATACTCCCTGAGCCACCCAGCGGTCCAGATTGCCGGAAGTAGGAATCGGTTTGCCCAAGTCTCGATGTATCTCCTTGAATATATTGGCGAGTGATCCCGGTATGGCTACTCCTTCCGGTACGGAAAAGCATATCCCGTAATATTGTCCGGGGTTGGGGTAGGGATCTTGTCCTAAGATAACCACTTTTACTTTTTCAAAAGGGCATGAGTTGAAAACATGAAAGATAAGGTGTCCCGGCGGCAGCACGTTGGCACGTCCGTATTCGCTTTTCACAAATGATACCAATCTTTCAAAGTAGGGCTTGTCGAATTCTTCTTGTAAACGTTGCCGCCAGCTCTCTTCTATCTTGACTTTCATAGGATACTGCATCTAAATACGATGCAACAAATGTACAAATAATCTCTGTGGGTACGTATGTGTTTTGCGGATAAAAAAATTCCGATTCGTTACGAACCGGAATTTTTTCTTTAATGAGATTTACATTTAGAAAAGACTATTCTTTGACAATTTCGCCTTTTTCGTTTAAAAGCGTTTCCGCTTCCTGACCGTCTTGGGTGACGATGATGATTTTGTAGAGTGTGGTCTCTTCCGTTTCTTTTACGTAGGCTTCTTTTACAGATGCACCTTCATAATCTTTGGCTAATGTCTGCATAACAGCCTGTGGCAATTCTGTCGGGTCGATTTTCACAAATTCGTCTTGCGGAACTTGTGCTTCTGCCACGATTGCTGATGAGTTGTTTACTTCCTGTGCGAATACTACAGAACTTCCTGTTCCTAAAACCATTACTAATGCTGCTAATACCTTTTTCATAACTTTCTGATTTTTAGTGAATATTTGGGGTTATCATCTCTAACACTTATCATAGGACAAATAGAATGCCAAACTGTATTGGCTGTTGGTATATGATTGATTTACAGGATAATTATGCGAAGTTGTCCCGAAAAGTCCAATGTAGAAATATGTAGAGTGTTGTAGAAACGGGTAACACATTTGAGGAATAATTACACAGAATCTTAACGGACTTCTTATTTATTCTATATAAATTTGCGCCATACTTAAAATAGATATGAATATGCTTAGACTGAATGTTTTTATTCAAGTGAGTGCGGATAACCGTGCTGCTGTGATGGAAGCTGCAAAAGAACTGGTAGCTTGTTCCCTGAAGGATAACGGTTGCATTGCTTATGACATTTTTGAAAGTGCAACCCGTGAAGATGTCCTTATGATTTGCGAAACATGGAAAGATGAGGAGTCTTTGGCTGCACACGAAAAGGCGGCGCATTTTGTGACTTTGGTTCCTAAAATACAAAGCCTTGCTTCTATGAAACTGGAGAAATTCAGCTTCTGATAATAAACAATATTATTTGAAAAAGTCAACCATTGCGTTGACTTTTTTGTTTTTTACTTCATATATGGTAAATGGTATGAAGCAAATAATCTTTATTTTTGTAATGCTAATAAGTTGTCTGTCCTGTGTCGGTAAATCGACCGGTCAGGCGGAAAGGAGAAACGATATGAAGTCAATGAAAGAAATTTATCTGGCAGGCGGATGTTTCTGGGGAACCGAACATTTCCTGAAGCAAATAGAAGGTGTAGAAGTTACCCAAGTGGGATATGCAAACGGAAATATAGCCAATCCTACCTATCAGCAAGTCTGTACAGGTACTACGGACTTTGCCGAAACCGTAAAAGTACAGTATGATTCTGATAAGGTGACCTTGCCTTTTCTTATCGACCTTTATTTCAAGACAATTGACCCTACCAGTCTGAACCGTCAGGGAAATGACCGTGGTACTCAGTATCGCACAGGCATTTATTATACCGATGCAGCCGATCTGCCTGTTATCCGTGAAACCGTTAGCCGTCTGGCTGCCAACTACACCCGCCCGCTGGAAGTGGAAATTGAGCCGTTGAAGAATTTTTATCCGGCAGAAGAGTATCATCAAGATTATCTGGATAAAAATCCGGGCGGCTACTGTCATATCAATCCTGCGCTATTCGACCTGGCACGTAAAGCAAAGATGAAGAAACCGGTGGCGGCTTACAGTAAGCCCGATGATGCAACATTGCGTTCGCAACTCACCGCAGAACAGTATGCCGTTACCCAGAAAAATGCCACCGAACCGCCTTTCCGTAATGCCTACTGGGATGAACACCGTCCGGGCATCTATGTGGATATTACTACGGGTGAGCCTTTGTTCGTCTCTACCGATAAGTTCGATTCCGGTTGCGGATGGCCCAGTTTCTCCAAGCCGATTGACCGCAAGCTGATTCAGGAGAAAGCAGATACTACTCACGGAATGGTACGTACGGAAGTCCGTAGCAAAACAGGTGATGCCCATTTGGGACATGTCTTTACAGATGGTCCTGCCGATAAAGGCGGATTGCGTTATTGCATCAACAGCGCCTCTTTGCGCTTTATCCCTAAAGAGAAGATGCAGGCAGAAGGATATGGTGAATATTTAGAACTGGTAAAATAACACACAATGGACATATTATTAATAAGTAATAAGGATGCGTGCCGCAGCCGTATCGCACAAGAACTCCTGCACACATTTGGCAGAGGAATGAATATTTCTACGGCAGGAGTTATGGAAGGAAATTGCGTTCCCGATGTCGTATGCGATGTGATGGAGCAAAACGGTTACGGCATATCGCGTAAAAAGCCTTCCGGTGTCGGAGCATATGCGCATCGGTCATGGGACTATGTTGTTACCCTGTGTAAAGAAGCTGAGGAAGAACTGAGCTTCCTCACCCTCAATGCCAAACGGCAGGTGCATTTTAACTTTGAAGACCCTTTTAAAAATCGTTTTCAAAGCGAGAGTGAACAGGAACAACAAATAGAAACCCTCTATGAAACAATGTATCGGCAACTGTACGAGTTCTATCGCGATGAGTTGAGCGAGCAACTATTGCCCCGTTGTACGTGCGGTGCAAATACTTATTGCCGTTGCGAATAGTAGATTGCTTACGCTATTCAATCTTTGTCCGAATATCATGTTCTTCCGGGATTCTTCTTTTTTTAGTAAAGGGGAGCGGTATTTATAAGTATGATTTAATTATAAATATCCGGATATAAAATAGTCAATGCCTTATAAAGGTTTGTCTCTTTTACAATAGTCTCCTCTTTATTATCAAGTTTGATTCCCGGTTCTTTCTGGCATAGATACGTTCTCATGCTTTGGCCTTCTTTTGTATGGAAATTATCTAAAGCCATATCAATGTATCCCCAATAATTATTTAAGGGATGATTGGATGCACTGCGTATACTGTTTATACGTGATTTCCAATTAGGATGATTGGTAAAAGTAATGCGGTTGTTCCTAATGTCTTCAATCAGGCACACTGCCTGGATAATACTACTAGTTAATATTTCTTTTAAATCGATGTTTAGTGTATTGTCGAATAGTTTGTCTAAACAATAAAGCCTCATTTTCGTAGTATTTGTCAGGCTATTGTCTTTTTGCCAATCTTCCGTTTTTTTGTGCCTGTATCCTAACTCCCATAATAGAAGTAGAAACTCCGGATGATATATTCTTCCTACTTCCAGCCCTGTTTGTAACTTGTGAAGTGTATTGGGGGCGTGTATGGCATCTCTAATTTCATTAGCTTCCTCTTTTATCAGTAGGTTGAGTATGGAAGAAGAGTGTTTGTGATCAGCGAGGTAAAACAATGCCTCAAGGAATTCTTCGTGGGGAAATGTATGCCATAGTGTATTGATTTTCTCTTCAGCAGTAGCACCGGCTATGTGATGATATCCCCAAACCGGACGTTCTTTCTCTATACTTATGCTTAATGTTTCCAACATATCTGACAGTTCGGTTTTATGAAAGAGGGAGATGGCCGTTTGGTAAGGGTCGGGCTGTTCGTCTTCTAAGAAACGGACAGCCGGTACTTGCAATTGAGGATAGAGCAGCTTTAATATTTTGTATTCTTTAGGTTTCTTCCATGCTATGATTTCATTTTTATCTAATTTGTTGTGTTTTCTTAGGAATGACTCTGCTTTGTAAACCTCTTCCCATTTACCGCTTTGTTTGAGTGCTGCCTCACAAAATATCCAATGATTTTTGTAATGGGTTATTGCGTTATTAGCGATACATACCCATACATTGGTTTGAAAACTGAAATACTCGGGTTTGTTGGAAAGTAATGCTTCAATCGTATAAATTGTTCCTGAAAGGTCCACTCCGGAAGTAATTAGAGTTGTTATTAGTTCAGCTTGCCCTTCCTGATACAATTTGAATGCTAACCTGGAGAAAGTAGCATAATATTTATAGGTGTCGGTGGGGAACTGCTCTTTCATGATTTTTCTATCTTCATAAGTAATTTGATAACCACATTCGAGCAATTTTATTAAGTCCTGGACACTGTAAGGGTAGTTGTTTATGAATTCTTGGATTATGCTGTGTCCGTTTTTCTTTTCACAAGGCAGCTCCGACTGGAATATGTTTTTATTGTTAGTTGAATTATCCATCGTTTATATAATTTGAATTTGCTGTTTAATGAGTGTAAAAGTATAAAAATAAAGCGTTTATATTCTTTATTGCGGCATTTATTTTTCATGATGTACGGAATGTTTGGAGAGCAGATATTAAATAATGTGTTATTTGCTCTCAAAAGAGCTGATAATCTGCCGACTGATATATATGGGGCTTTTAAACAAAAACAGTTGTTCGGAGTTTACTCGAACAACTGTTTTTGTACTCTTGTATTTTAATCCCTCATGTTTTGAGGGCAGGCATTGTCAATCGTCGATATCGATTACTCTCATTTGAGAGTCGAATGTAATTTCCCAACGATTGGACAATTTTATCTCATATTCATTATGATCGAATTCTATTTCGAGAATTCTTGCATCCGGATAGTTGGTCTTTACATAATTACGGATTGCTTCCGGTACAACTTGTGCGGGAACTTCACTTTGTCTGCACCGCACTTCCTTCCACTCTCCCGCTTTATCGAATTCTACTTTTTCTCCATTTGTAAAGACTACATCATAACTTTTGTAGAATACTCCCGATTCCATTTTGGCTAATGTCACTTTATGGTTTTTGAAATAAGTCTTGATAAATGTCTGCGCTTTTGTCGGTAACTGGTTTACCTGTATCGGTTTATCGTTATCTGCCATTACCATTGTGTGCACTGCAAACATACAAACTAACATCATAATAAACTTTTTCATACTTCTTTATTTTTAATGATTAATACTTTATTTGTTTTCGTATTGCAAAGATGGGAAAGGAATCTGGGAAGAATTGGGAAAAACAGAAAAAAGTCTGATTTTTTATTTGGGTGTTTGTTTTGTGCTTTTGTAATCAAGAATGCTTATTCTTTATTTGTAAATATTTGTTTGAAATAAATATTACTTTATTTTTGCAGGTGGTTTATTGCGAGCCACATCTGTACCGAGATAATGAAGCTCCCTGAAACACCTTCATAGATGATGAATAATGATATAGAAGCAGTTTGTTATGACAATGAAAATATTAAATAGGTTTATAGATGACTGTGTGAATGTTTTTCAATATCGGTTCATGGACACCTTTCAATACTTTAAAGAAAGGAACAAGAATAAATATTTGGGAGACAGGTTTGAAGAGTGGGTTGTGAAAAATTCTAATATCAGTAAAGATGGATGTTCCGACTTGGATACAGGAAAAATATTCTGGCGGCTTCTGGATTGGCGAGGTGATAAATATGTTGAGGGATACCGGCCTCTGTCTTCTTCATCTCCGGATTTGTTATTGGAATGTGCTGTAGATAGGAGCAGGATTTATAAGGTCGGAGAGATAATAGCCGTAGAATGTAAATGGAGAAGTAAAGTTGGATTTTATCTTGACAGGAAGGATATTGAGAAGTACGAGGTATATATGAATATTAACCAACTGAACCGTCCGATAAAAAGTCTGTTTTACGTTTTTGGCTTTGGATGGGTTAATGGTGCTCCGGAGCACGTTTATGTGGTTCCTGCACGGGAATTATACGATTATAACAAGGACACCGGTCAGGTAACGTTTCCTGCCAAAGAAGGTGAAAGCGAGAAGCTGGAACGGTTGAAGCGTTTTAAAAAGAAGGATAATAGATGTTTGATGTATATAGAGTAACCTTTATTTAATTTATTTCCTGCTATTCTCTTCCATGACACTCAATGCAAATTTTATGATGAAGAGGAGCACCACTCCTATTACAGCATACATCGACAATATGAATAAGGAAAACATTACCGGGAAATAGATTACACATACCGATAGAAGACGTTTACCGCTCTGCCGTAGCGCGGTAACGAACTGGATGAATTGAATGACAATCATAATAACGGCATATACCAGTGAAAGTGCCGTCATAAAGTGCCAGAAGCCGAAGTCGAAACATAACGCTCCCCATATATTATTCTTGGGAAACATATCCAGCGGACTGCTGAATGGGATTTTGATAATCATCACTACCAATGGAACAAGAATAGCGTATAAGGAATAGCTTAAATCCATAGGCACTGCTTTACGTCCTATCCAGGACAGCACATTCTTGAACAATATAAACTCTTGATATACGACAAACATGCTTCCCAGAAGTATCAGCGCCATATTTCCCAGATTATTTTCTACTAATTGAAGCGATGATAGCATCCCTGCTCGTGAGTGGATCATCCAGGCGAAAATACGGCTCAGCGGAAATATCTGGTTGGTAAGTTTTAAAATTAGCTATCTTTGCTTACCTTTGTTTTATGAAACCCGCACA